>JABDFY010000007.1:146-67428 GCA_013286365.1 Alphaproteobacteria bacterium | reverse complement strand
GGCTATAGCCCGCCATAATCTGCGCCGCTTGCATCACTTGTTCCTGATAGATCAAGATGCCGAAAGTATCTTTTAAAATCGGCTCCAACATCGGATGCAGATAGTCGGCTTGTTCTTCACCATTTTTGCTTTTGATGAATTTTGGGATGTTGTCCATCGGGCCCGGACGGTAAAGCGCTACGAGGGCGATGATTTCCTCGAACCGGTTGGGCCGTAACTTGCGCAGCACATCGCGCATGCCGGAACTTTCAAGCTGAAACATGCCCGTGGTATCGCCCTTGGACATCATGGCAAAAGTCTTAGCGTCATCCAGCGGTAGACGCGTCAAATCAACTTCTATGCCCCGTGCTTTGAGTAATTCTGTAGCTTGCTGCAAGACATCCAACGTTTTCAGGCCGAGGAAGTCGAATTTTACCAGGCCGGCAATTTCAACCGTCTTCATATTGAACTGTGTCGCTGGCAAAGTTGCATGCGGATCGCGGTAGAGCGGAACCAACTCGACCAAAGGACGATCGCCAATAACGACACCGGCGGCATGCGTCGAGGCATTGCGGTATAGTCCTTCAAGTTTGAGCGCAATATCCATCATTTGCGCTACCGTCGGATCGCTTTCGCGCATCTGCTGCAACTGCGGTTCTGTCTCGATGGCTTGGGATAATGTTAGCGGATTGGCGGGATTGTTCGGCACCAATTTGCTGATTTTGTCGACATAGCCATAGGGCATCGCCAACACACGGCCAACGTCGCGTAGTACTGCGCGCGCCTGAAGCTTACCAAAAGTGATGATCTGGGCTACGCGGTCAGCGCCATATTTCTGTTGTACATAGGTAATGACTTCGTCGCGACGTTCTTGGCAAAAGTCGATATCGAAGTCCGGCATGGAAACACGTTCGGGATTTAGAAAGCGTTCAAACAGAAGACCGAAGCGAATGGGATCGAGATCTGTGATCAGAAGTGACCAGGCAACGACCGATCCGGCACCAGATCCACGGCCAGGACCAACCGATATGCCATTGCTTTTGGACCAACGAATAAAATCTGACACGATGAGAAAGTAACCGGCAAATCCCATTTTGATAATGACATCAAGCTCAAACGCCAAACGATCTTCATATATTTTGGCATCGGCTGCAGCGTTGGCTTGTAACCGCACTCTCAACCCTGCTTCAGCTTCAGCGCGCAATTCTTCGCCTTCGGTGCGACCATGAGATGTTGGGAATGCTGGCAAGATCGGCTGGTGCATGCGCGGCATAAAGGCACAGCGTTTAGCAATCAGGGCCGTGTTGTCGCAGGCTTCAGGAAGATCGGCAAACAAGGCGCGCATCTCGGCGGCTGATTTGAAATAATGATCGCGTGTTAAATGGCGTCGGTTTTGTTCACTGACGAGCGTTTTATCGGCAATACAAAGCAAAGCGTCTTGTGCCTCATACATATCTGCTTCGCCAAAATAGACATCGTTGGTTGCCACCAACGGCACATTATGGCGATAGGCTATATCAATAAGATCATTCTCAATGCGCGTCTCTTCGCGGGCCACACTACCGCCGTGATGGCGTGTGATTTCTATATAAAATCGGTTATGAAAAAGTGAGCGAAGCTGATCTACCATGGCCACAGCAGCTGTCATCTGGCCAGCCAATAAGAGTCGCCCGATAGCGCCCTCAGATCCGGCAGAAAGCGCTATGAGGCCACCGGCATGCTGGGTCAACTCGTCTTGCGTGACGAACGGAAATGGTCTGTCCAACGCCAGAAACGACTGCGTAACCAGGGCCGAAAGATTTCGGTATCCAAGCTCGTTCTGCACCAAAAGAACCAATTGATCATAGGCTTCGCGCCCCAGATTACGCACTGTAGCTTGTTCAGGTCTTTGCACGGCAATTTGACAGCCAATGATGGGCTGTAAGCCAGCTTCAGATGCAGCGAGCGCAAACTCGAGAGCACCAAACAGATTTCCTTTATCCGTAAGCGCTAAGGCTGGCATTTGATGCTGTAGACAAAGCTGAATGAGATCTTTACGTGCGGCTTTACCGCCGTCTTTCGGCTTTTCCTCGGTGATTTTAACAGCACCTTCGGTCAGCGAATAGGACGAGTGTACGCGGAGATGAATGAAGGAATTATCCGTCATGTCGTGAGCTTAATTGACCCTCATACTTTTGGACAGACCAAAAGCGATGAAAATCTTATTCTAAAAGTTTCACGTAGAAAAATTTAAAGCCGGCTTAAGTGGACAATCGCAGTCCTTAAAATGGGATCTCGTCGTCTAGTTCAGGTGCCGCACTTTTGCCGCCACTTGATTTGGCTGGGACCGAGAAGGAACTATCTCCAGCGAAATCGGGAACTTCGCCAGCCGAGGAGCGATTACTATTCGCACCATCCAGCATGGTAAGTTCGCCGCGGAAAGGCCGTAGTACGACCTCAGTTGAAAAGCGCTCCTTGCCTTCTTGATCCGTCCATTTACGGGTCTCAAGCTGGCCTTCGATAAACACTTTGGCGCCTTTTTTGAGATAGCGCTCAGCAATCCCAACCAAATTTTCATTGAAAATGGAAACGCGATGCCATTCGGTTTTTTCCTTACGTTCGCCGCTTGCCTTATCCTTCCAGCTTTCGGAAGTCGCAATATTGAGATGCGCGACGCGGCCGCCATTCTGAAAAGTGCGCACTTCGGGATCGCGACCAAGATTACCAACGATGATGACTTTGTTAACGCTGCCAGCCATAAAACTTCTCCTAAAATATTTGTCGCGGCTGTTTTCGCCGGCTGATTCCGTACATGAAATGTGGCCCGGAAAACCACGCGAGTCGAGTCCGTTATGCCGGATTCGATAGAACAAAACAAGTACAAAATAGCCCTGTTTTAAGCTCTTTCCTGGATTTATTTGGTGATGAGTGACGCTAACGCACTAAGACTAGGCAGATCTTACATCTGCGCCGCAAATCAAGGAGCAGACCGTCTCACCTTCTTTGGCCTTAAGCGCACCGGTTTGTAGGGCTGCAACGCCAGCGGCCCCAGCCATCTCGGCTGAGACATTGCATTCATTCCATAACCAGCGAATCGCTTGCATCATGTCTTCATCGCTAACGGTGATGATATCATCAACGTAGCGCCGAACAAGATCAAGATTAAGTTCGGTCGTCATGCGTTGCGCTATTGAAACAGCTTTTGTCGTGACTTCAGCCAAACTCACAACATGTCCGGCACGAAGCGCCAACGACATTTTGGCGGCACCATCAGCCTCAACGCCGATCACGCGACATTTTGGCCGACGTGTTTTTATGATTTGCGCAATGCCACCAATAAGACCGCCGCCGCCTATCGCCACAATAACACAATCAAGCTGGGGTAATTGATCGAGCAGCTCAAGGCCGAGGGTACCCTGTCCTGCAATGACGGCTGGATCTGCAAAGCCATGGATATAACAGCCACCCGACTGAGACGCGTATTCTTGCGCAATGAGAAGCGTTTCATCATAATTATTACCGCTGACATGCACTATAGCACCCCAGCTGCGCAGTTTCTCTACGCGCTGCTCGGGAACGGCTGTGCTGACAAATACAGTGGCGGAAGTTTTTGCAATTTTTGATGCATAGGCAACAGCAAGCCCGTGATTGCCGCCGGATGCTGTGACGAGGCCCTTGCGAATTTTTTCTGGCGCTTGGGTGAGAACAAAATTCATCGCACCGCGTACTTTAAACGAACCCGTAACTTGATGATTTTCCAGTTTGAGCCAAAGCTGCGCATCAGTAAGTGGCGAGCGCATGTAGCCAACGTTCATTACAGGTGTCAGGCGCACGTAGGGCGCTATACGCACGGCTGCGCTATCGATATTGATCGACGAAAGAGAGGGCGGCGGTGCGAAGGCCATATTGGCTGCCGCTATCATTCCGTCTTTCGTTCGCAGGGGTTTTGATTCGCCTAACATAGACGTTCACCTTACTTGAGCATGATTAAGATTGGGTTTGTACTTTTAGTTTGCGATGCACCATGACTGAGCGAATGCAAAAATCATCCTGCAATCATGTCAAATTTATGTAGCGGCTCGGAGCTCGCACTATTATTACCCACCTTCATAAAAGCCTGGGAAAACACGGAGAACAAAACGGGCACAAAAAATGTGGCAATTTTCTCGTGCCGCCACCATATTAGCCTTTATGCAAAAGACAATCCATATTCGCGGCGCGCGTGAACACAATCTTAAAAATATCGACGTGGAGATGCCGCGCGACCAATTGATTGTCATTACCGGCCTGTCCGGCTCGGGTAAATCATCACTCGCTTTCGATACGATCTACGCAGAAGGTCAAAGACGCTATGTCGAAAGCCTTTCGGCTTACGCGCGGCAATTTCTTGAGCTGATGCAAAAACCAGATGTTGACAGCATCGATGGGCTTTCACCGGCTATTTCCATTGAACAAAAAACAACTTCGCGCAATCCGCGCTCTACTGTCGGCACCGTAACGGAAATTTATGACTACATGCGCCTCTTGTTCGCGCGCGTTGGCGTTCCGTATTCACCAACAACTGGATTACCAATCGAAAGCCAAACAGTTTCGCAAATGGCCGATCGTATTCTGTCGATGCCAGAAGGTACCAAGTTAATGCTGCTTGCACCCATCGTGCGCGGACGCAAAGGCGAATATCGCAAAGAGTTACAGGATCTGCGCAAACAGGGATTTCAGCGCGTCAAAGTCGATGGCAAGGTCTTCGATATTGAGGATGTGCCGTCACTCAACAAAAAACTAAAGCACGAAATTGCCGTTGTCGTAGACCGTATCGTAACAAAACCAGATATAGGTCACCGCTTGCCGGATTCTATCGAAACAGCGCTCAAACTCGCCGATGGTATCTTATTTGCGGAAAACACCGCAACCGGCGAGGTCATCACTTTTTCCTCTAAATTTGCTTGCCCAGTTAGCGGTTTTACAATCGATGAAATCGAACCCCGTCTGTTTTCTTTCAACAATCCCTATGGTGCCTGTCCGGCCTGCGACGGGTTAGGGGAAAAGCTTTATTTTGATCCCGAGTTTGTCGTACCCGATGAAAATCTTAGCTTAGCCCAAGGCGCCATAGCGCCATGGAAAAGCATCACCTCACCTTTTTATACACAAACGCTTGAGGCTTTGACGCGTCATTTCAAGACAAGCCTGCACAAACCATGGAAAGAACTTGATAAAAACTTCCGCGATGCCATTCTTAACGGTACCGGTGATACAGAAATTTCATTTTCTTACAAAGACGATAAACGAAGCTATCGGGCGGTTAAATCTTTTGAAGGTGTTATCCCAAATCTGGAGCGGCGCTGGAAAGATACCGAAAGCTCATGGATGCGGGAGGAGCTTAGCCGTTTTCAATCCTCTCAACCATGCGAAGCTTGTCATGGTCAACGCCTTAAGCCCGAGGCTTTATCGGTGAAAATTGCGGATAAAAACATCAGCGATGTGAGCACATTTTCAATAAAGGCCGCCGCTCTGTGGTTTCAGAACCTCAGCAAACACCTCACACCCAAACAGCGTGAGATCGCAGCCCGGATTTTAAAAGAAATAAATGAACGCTTGGGCTTTCTCAATAATGTCGGTCTTGAATATCTAACCTTATCGCGGGCTTCTGGCACATTGTCGGGCGGCGAAAGTCAACGTATCCGCCTAGCTTCTCAGATTGGCTCAGGACTTACAGGCGTTCTCTATGTGCTCGATGAACCTTCAATTGGTTTACATCAACGCGATAATGATCGTCTCTTGACTACGCTGCAACGGCTACGCGATCTCGGTAATACTGTTTTGGTCGTTGAGCACGATGAAGACGCTATTCGACATGCTGATTACCTAATCGATATGGGCCCTGGCGCTGGCATTCACGGCGGTCAGGTTGTGGCTGCCGGCCTGCCGAGCGAAGTTTTAAAATCACCGCACAGTCTGACCGCCCAATATTTAAGCGGTAAGCGTAAAATTGCGATACCTGCTGTACGCCGCTCTGGCCATAAGGGACAATGGCTCGAGATTATAGGTGCGCGCGAAAATAATTTAAAGAACATCAGAGCTCGCTTTCCGCTTGGCACATTCACTTGTGTCACAGGTGTCTCAGGCGGCGGTAAATCAACCCTCGTCATCGATACCTTATACAAAGCGCTAGCGCGCAAACTTAACGATGCCCGGGAAATCCCAGGCGAGCACGATACGATTAAGGGAACCGAACTTATCGATAAGATCGTCGATATAGACCAATCCCCTATCGGCCGCACTCCGCGCTCGAACCCGGCGACTTATACCGGCGCTTTCACCCCCATTCGCGATTGGTTCACGGGTTTGCCTGAGGCCAAAGCACGCGGTTACAGTCCGGGGCGATTTTCTTTCAATGTCAAAGGCGGACGTTGTGAAGCCTGCGAGGGTGATGGCGTCATCAAAATCGAGATGCACTTTTTGCCAGATGTATTTGTTACCTGCGATACTTGCCATGGCAGGCGCTATAACCGTGAAACGCTGGAAGTGAAATATCGGGATAAATCAATTGCCGACGTGCTCGATATGACTGTTGAGGAAGGCGCTGAGTTTTTCAAAGCGGTGCCTTCCATTCGTGACAAACTTGAAACACTTAATCGTGTCGGATTGAGCTATGTAAAAATAGGACAGTCCGCAACGACTCTTTCCGGCGGCGAGGCCCAGCGTGTCAAGTTAGCCAAAGAATTGGCACGCCGCGCCACGGGAAAAACCCTTTATATACTTGATGAACCCACAACCGGCTTGCATTTTGAAGATGTCAGTAAACTACTTGAGGTCCTACACACTCTGGTTGATCAAGGCAACACCGTGATCGTGATTGAGCATAATCTGGAAGTGATCAAGACAGCCGACTACATTATCGATTTAGGCCCCGAGGGCGGCGATGCCGGCGGCGAGATTGTGGCAACCGGAACGCCCGAAGACATCTGCAAAGTCGGTGGCAGTTATACCGGCCACTATCTTGCGGCCTATTTAGGCACAGAGATTAAAGGTGGACGTCAAATTCGTAGGGCGTGACTTTTCTCCCTTTGGCATTCCTACGAAACATGTCGTCCAATGCCATCGTGTATTTGGCGCCAGCGACAACTTCAATACCTAAATGTTGCATAACGCCAGTCGCTGCAGCAAAAGTATGGGCTGGGCCATCTTTCGTCGTAACTATAAATCGTTGAACATCCTTCGCCGGAGGTACCCACACAACTAATGTTTCGTCAGCGTTATCGTTTGGTCTAAAAACGCCCGAATAGGTTACTCTACCCTGGACAATCCTTTGCTCGCCGAGGAAGACCTGTAAAGCACTCTGCACTCGGGGCTCTTCTGACCGTAAAAGTTCGGTGCTGGCTGCCGGCCATTGGTTTGCAGTTCCTGCGGCGGCGTCATCTGGTAGGCTCATTTTTAATTTCCCCTTATCAATAAATTTCAATGAATGCCTGATCTTATTGCGTTACACCTATTTGTCTAGGGGCGATTTAATTTCGTCTTTAATGGGCTCTTCTAGAAAACTGGAAAAACCAAAGGTTCAAAATATCTTCTGCACGCTTTATCTAACGCCCAGTCGAGGGGTCTGTGAACAATCAGGCGAGCAAATTGTCTGGCAAATCTGTCGATACAGTTTTCTTTAACAATGATCGGATCAGGTGGCGCCCCACGCAAATATATCTCTTGCACAATCTTTTGTAGAACGAAACCGTAGTCCTTCAGTACATCTTGAGAGGAAGCCCCGCGTTCAACGCGAACAAAGATATCCAAAATCTTCAGGCCTACATGATTTACATCGGATTCTTTGCGCGCAACGACCGCGCGCTCAATGACATCCACTATGCTTTCGTTTTTTCGCGCCTCTATCAACACATCAAAATCTTCTGCCTTTAAATCGACGTAGGCCATATCGTTTCTCCAACAATCAAATGTTATTATAAATAAAGCCAAATAACGGAAGCAGACTACTGTAGGGGAGTTGTTTTGACTACTTGAATATTGCAATCTCTCTATTCCAGATCATTAAGGTAATAAATTGTCCAACGAACCGCCTTTACCGCCCCTGACTTCTCAAACCCTCGAGCGCTTACGCAAAATCGCCGACGGTAACGGTCTTGCGCCCAATGCCATTCAGTTAATCTTAACTGAAGAAAATATTTATACGATCGAAGGTGAAATGCGCCTCATACCGAAATGCGAACGGCAAGGGATGAGGTATCAAGGCAACGTGCGCGGCAAAGACCGACGGCTCTTGCCTAGTTATGCCGCACTTCAAAACGAAGCCGATAAGTTACAAAAAGAATTTTACGAATCCAAAGATTGGTTGCCCAAAGCCATTGCGGAGCTCAAGTCAATTCCAGGCCAAGGCTGGGGACAAGATGGCGCCCAAATTACTTTTCCCAAGCAATCCGCTAAACTTGCAGCAACAGAAGCTTGTCCCACTTGCCAAGGCAAGCAACTCATAACCTGCAGCCAATGCCAGGGACAAGGTGTCGTCATCTGCTCGCATTGCGGCGGCCGTGGCATAGAAACTTGCTACAATTGCATGGGCCGCGGCGAAAATCCCGTACAGCCGGGTCAGCCCTGCCCTGTTTGCCTCGGCAAACTCGTAACCCAGTGTCGCTTTTGTCATGGCACAAGCAAACTTGCGTGCCCAACCTGCCAAGGCCGCGGGGGAACACCATGTCAAAACTGTCAGGGAACCGGCAATATCACCGAAGAGCTTACCCTCAACACTATTGTTGTGGCGCAGTTCAAGCTCGGCAGTGGAACTTCCTTACCAACGGGTCTTCGTCGTGCTATGGAGCGCATAGGCGTTCCCGATCTCGCCAAAGGCCACGCCGATATCGAGCTCACCGTTCCCGAGCCTGAGGAAGATAAGTCAGAAGGCCAAGCAACACAAAATCAAGGGCCGCCGTCAGAAGAAAGCACCACCCTTAAATATCGCGTGCGTGTGCCCTATGCCGATTTGAAATTACGTTTTGGCACGAAAGCCGTGATGGCAGGAGCTTTCGGAAAACGCGGTTTGCTGTTTGGCTTGCCTGCCTTTTTGGATGAGGCACTGCGGCCTTGGCGTGAACGCTTACAACAAAGCGGGAATGCTAGAGATACGCTCGAAAAAGCAACCGAAGTGCGGGTTATACGCGATGCTTTGGCGCTTGAGTTGTCATCCCAAGGACAAATCGTGAGTTTACGCAAATTGTATCCGATAGGTTTATCGCCTGAATGTGCCAAAGAAATTTTAGTCAATATGGCGCTGGTGTTGAAGCGCTTTACGCTACATTCACGTCTTCTCGTGGCACTTGCCTGCTTTATATTTAGCGCGGCTATTTTCTCGGGCTTGTTCCTGACGCCCCTTCACAGCCAACTCACCCATAGTTTGCCACTGGGCTTTGAGATCTCGCTGGACTTCGTTTTACTGATATCTCTTTTAGTTTTGAGCTGGGTTGGTTTGAGTAAATCTATACAACTGATTTTGCAGCGGCATTTTCCTCATCTCAAAATTGCCCTGCGACAAAAAACAGGCCGCATTGGTTATGGAATGCTAGGCGGTATTGTTTTTGCTTATTTGCTTATAATTACTATGGCGCCAATGAAACCGACATGGTGCTTACGGCTAATGGGCAGTCTATTAAAAATGGTTAACCCACATCATTGAAAATATTTCTAATAAAAGCTGCTTGACAACCGGGGCAAGAAATTGCTTTTAATGGAGCCTATGGATTGATCCACCTTGACGGATTCGCGGGATTTGACAGGAGCAGCTTGCTACCGCGTTATCAATAGCTAAAGCGCCACGGTAAGAAAGCTCCGAGCTTCCGCACTGTGGTCCCTGGTTGGGTGACCGCGTTTGTGCCGAAGCTCTTTTTTTAGCTTCATTGACATAACCGTTCGTTACCCAGCGTTGAATGAGCAGTTCAACGAAGGGCTTTGCCGTCGCGCCTTTAGAAGTGGCGGTGATTTGGGTATTCCTTGTCAATTGTAGGCAGGGAAGGAGAAAAAAATGGGTACTGCTGCACTCGCAATTCCACGTCGTCCACCTGGTATGCAACCATCAACGCCAGCGCGGTATGGATCAATGACGGCTTTAAGCCTCGCTATTGCCGATCCTGACGTTTCACCCAAAAGAATCGTGCAAGAAATAGACGATGATGCAATTTCTGAATCGCCGATAGTTCGCGCTCTTGAGGATTTACGAATTTATAGTGGGGTAGACTATTGGTTTCAAGATAATGGATCCAGCCAGCCTCTGCCTGGCACAGCGGTAAGATTTCTTCCGCCTACCGTATATACAGATGATCCGCAAAGAGTGACTACCGCACTTGCAAGAGTCCCTAATGTAATTGTGAGACAACTGGCACCGAGAGCCGGCTAGACTATTCGACTCGAACCACAGGAGAACGAACAAAATACTGGTTCAATCTAAATTGATCAGATCAAGAATGAACGAAAAGTGGTTCTGAATAGAACTCGCGGGATTTGAGGGGCAGCTTGCTACCGCGTTACCAAGAGCTAAAGCGCTACAGACACTGTCTGTAGGCCCGATTGAGACCGCCTACAGGAGTTATAAAGTGTCTTTTTCTTTGAGAAAAATTGACTGGCGTCAGCCTTTTAGAATTGCACAGCGTGCCCTGCTGGGACCAGCAGTGTCTGAGCTCGATCCCCAAGCCTCCCTGGAAACGTTACTCGACAAAATTTCCGGCGCTGGATTTAAGCTCGCCCCAGGAGGCCAAGGCGGATGTGGGGGTCCTCTCTTGAAGGCTTATGGACCCAGTGGGCCAACTGAAAAAAACCTTTCCTACATATGGAAATATAACAACCCAAAAACGGATGCGATCCTATTCGTTACCCTTTCGGGCGATGTCACGTTTGAAGATGGGAGACCCAACAATCCAAAATTTTCCAACGCAAGCCAAATCGGTCTTGGTTTGATCATCGAAAAATCGGGTACATGGCCACTCCGAAAAGCCTCTTTCCAAGACTACATAAGAGTTCGCGGTGAAACTGCCTGGTATTTGATGGCATCCATCGGCTCTTGGAAATCTCCGGCCACACAGGCGACAAGACCGAGACAGTGGCGTTGGCCAGCCCGTGCCACTCAAAACATTTCTCAAGCTAATGCTGCCTAGCAATAATAACAGCACTTTGATTTTAGAAAGAATTTAGACAAATGGATTTACACATAGGGGACAACATAGCTTCGGCGGCGCTGGCCATACTCTCGCCACGCTTTCGCGACAGTCACGGAGACTTGGACGATCATACAGACCGCACTTACGAAAAAGAGGAAACGGTATCAGAGATACTTCTCAGATTTCCCCAGTTTCATCCGCAATTAGAAAACTTGCGACTCTTCGATGCCGGTATTGGTAGCGGCATTGTGATGGCATCTATGATGAAAGAGATGCGCACGCGTTTTCCGCTTATGCCGTATCTCTATGCCGGCCGGGAATTAGATCCTGGAAATGCCAGTGAAGCGCTGGGGAAATTACCTGAATATCTGGCACGTGATCCCGAACATCCGGAAGACGATCAACCTTTCGTCTTTGCGCTCACCAACATGACTTACGGGAGTGGCGCGCCCTGGTTGGCCTTCAAGAACCAAAAGACGCCCAAGAAGCTTCGTTGGAAAGAACTCGCCTTGGAAGCAGACACACTGGATGGCATCAAAGAAGAATTTCGCCAATTGCAATCTTTTCTAACCGATCACTGGCAGGTAAAAAGAGGCGCAAACGGTAATCTGTTACCCGAAGAGCCAACCGTTCTCGTGATCTTTCGCAAGAGCCAGCACAACATGTTGAAGGGTCTCATTCCCGCAGAAGGTGGCATTGTGCCGGGTTATGACCGCATTATCGCCTCGCAGCCCTACCGGGCACGCGCAGCAAAAGAAAGCATAGCTCAAAACACCATGCTGCCCCTTGCCGAAGCACTCTTGCCGGGCGGCGCGTTAACCGCTGTCCATGCCTGCAATGAGAGCTCTGTCCTTGGCAATAATGGCCTGCCCATTAATGATCCACGCTCCGTCATGAAGATAATTGAAGGAGTTTGGCCGGGATCTAATCCATTGCCCAACAAAGGTATTGATATTTTTGATGCCGTACATGAACTGCTTTCAGAAAATAACAGAGCCCGCCTCCAACTCAGATTTGAAGGGGGTCGAAGGAGCCGTGATGGTTTATTAAGAGATACGACATTGTTCGAGTACGGCATGAAGCCGCTACCAGATGCTTTAGTTTTAGAAGCGGCCTACAAAGCCGCCGTTTATGCCGCTCAGATTGAGCACCATGACGTCATGGCGGCGCTTGAAAACGGCAGTCTTTTAACAGCTACGCGCAATGTCTTGGCTCAGGGCGGACTGAGGTTTTACAATGAGCTGTACCAGTTTGTGCGTCAGGGGCCAGTTTAACCAATATTCAGTAGAGAGCTACTGGGTTAAACGATCAATCTCTACACTTTTTCATTGACTTTCCTACCTCAAATACGGCTGAATAGGGGTAATTCTACTGAGAATTCGCGGGTTTTGATGGGGCAGCTTGCACCGCGTTAAAAATGCTAAAGCGCTACAGATGAACTCTGTGGCCCATTAATCAGGACCGTGGAGTTTTTTTATGCCTTCATCTGCTGTGAGATCTGCTGCTGTATCAGCCCAACTTTCTTCGGGCGCCGTGGGCGATCATCCCATCTTTAATCTCGTTTCCGACCAGGCTAACCATGCAATCGCCGCCATGACGTTTTCGCACAATAAAACTTTTGTGAAGCCTTCTCGCTCCACGTCCATTTCCTTCGAGTTCTTTCCGCCCAAGACAGGTGCTGGCGCAGACAAGTTGTGGGATACCATTTCGCAGCTATTGATTTGGCAGCCCAAGTTTGTCTCAATCACGTGTGGGGCTGGTGGCTCGGCGATCGACGGCACTTTCGCTGTCGTGCGCCATGTCCGCGAAAAAATTGGCATCAACGTAGCGCCGCACATCGCCATTTCACGTCAAAGCCGTGCACGGCTACGTGAGGCCCTGCAAGCGTATAAAAATCTCGGTGTCCGTCATGTTGTTGCCATCCGTGGCGATGCCTCGCAAACGGGGCAAGAAATTTCTACGGATGACCTGTATGGCTCGACGATCGATTTTGTCGCCGATCTCAGTAAAAACTTTGGCCTTGAAGCTATTGTCGCCGCCTACCCTGATTCGCACCCCCTCGCCCCATCGCCTCAGCACGATTTAGACTATTTGCGGCGCAAAGCCGAGGCCGGCAGTCAACGTGCCGTCAGCCAGTTTTTCTTTGACCCGGAAACCTTTTTGCGCTTCCGCGACCGCGTGCAAAAAGCTTCCATTAACGTTTCCCTGACGCCTGGGATTATGCCCATTCATAACCTTGCACAGGTGCTTAAGTTCGCCCAAGGCTGCGGCACCCTTATACCTTCAGGGTTTGCCAGCCGTTTTGAACGTTGGGGCCTGGATCAAGCCGCCCTCTTCAACGAAGGCGTTGCTCATGCCTCGGCTTTATGCGATGACCTGCGCCGCGAGGGTGTGCAGGATTTCCACTTTTATACCCTTAACCGAAGCGAGATGACTTACGCGATTTGCGAACGGTTGGGGTTAAACAGAGCTGACGCTGCTGCGGAAGCTAGCAATTAAAACACTATTACAGGAGGACAACATGGTATTGGCAACAAATTTAGGATTTCCGCGCATTGGTTTGAAGCGTGAATTGAAATCAGCTCTCGAGGCATACTGGTCTGGCAAACAGACTGTGGAACAGTTGCAACAAACGGCAAAAGAATTACGTGCGCGTCATTGGCGCTTACAAAAGGATGCCGGTCTCGATCATATCCCTTCTAACGATTTTTCATTTTATGATCATGTGCTTGATACCATCTTGCTGACGGGCGCCGTGCCGGCTGCCTATGGCAAGAATACCGATCTGCACACCTACTTTTCCATGGCGCGCGGACATCAAACGACTTGTTGCGGTGGTCATGTCCATGCTGCATCCGATAAGCCGACGGATGTGCCGGCTCTTGAGATGACAAAATGGTTCGATACCAACTACCATTATATTGTGCCGGTATTTGACGCCAACCAAAGTTTTCGTCTGGCCTCGACCAAGCCTATTGATGAGTTTCTTGAAGCCAAAGCGCTTGGCATCACCACCCGCCCGGTCATTTTAGGTCCCGTCAGTTTCCTTTCGCTTGGCAAACGCCGCGATCATGGCTCAACGCTCGAATTGCTGCCTCAATTGCTGCCGGTTTATACGCAACTCTTGGAAAAGCTCGCCGCTGCTGGCGCTGAATGGGTACAAATTGATGAGCCTGTTTTGGTCCTCGATAAAAATCTGGCAACACAAGAAGCCTTGCGTCAGGCCTATTTGGCTCTGTCACGGGCGAGTGCACGTCCGAAAATCTTGCTTGCTACCTATTTTGGCTCATTATATCCGAATGCCTCTGTCGCCTATAACTTGCCTGTTGATGCTCTTCATATCGACTTGGTACGGGCACCAGAACAGTTGGACAGCGCTCTTGAAGCTATTTCTGATAAGAGCATTCTGTCATTGGGCGTCATTGATGGCCGTAATATCTGGCGGACTGATCTTGATAAGGCGCAGAAACTTTTGCAACACGCTATCAGTGAACTCGGGCCCGATCGCGTTTGGGTTGGACCAAGCTGTTCGCTTCTGCATAGCCCGATTGATCTTGCCGCTGAAACCAAACTTGATGACGAGCTGAAAAGCTGGCTCGCTTTTGCCACCCAGAAATTGGGTGAAATCGCAACGCTAACCAAAGCACTGCGCGGCGAAAAAGGTGAGACCGAGAAAGCCATCGCAGCTGCCCGGACTGCCCAAGAAGCGCGTCGCGCCTCGAAGCGTATCCATAACCAAGCCATTAAACAGCGCGTCAAGTCAATTACCCCGGATCAGACTGAGCGTCGCAGTACTTACGCCAATCGCCGCGAACAACAAGCCAAGCGCCTTGATTTGCCGGGCTTACCGACAACGACCATTGGTTCATTCCCGCAGACACCTGAAGTGCGTGTCGCCAGAGCCGAGTGGCGCAGCGGCAAGAAGTCGACGGCTGAGTACGAAAAATTCCTTGAAGACCAAACCAAGCAAGTTATCCGCTGGCAGGAAGAAATCGGCCTCGATGTCCTTGTCCATGGCGAATTTGAGCGCAATGACATGGTGGAATATTTTGGCGAACAGCTCGAAGGCTTCACCTTCACATCGAACGGCTGGGTTCAGTCTTACGGTTCACGCTGCGTCAAGCCACCGGTCATTTTCGGCGATGTTGCGCGCAAAGGCCCGATGACTGTGCGTTGGTCAAAGTTTGCCCAATCACTGACGCCACAGCCGGTCAAAGGCATGCTCACGGGTCCTGTAACGATCTTGCAATGGTCGTTCGTACGCGATGATCAACCGCGCTCTGAAACCTGTCGCCAAATTGCCCTCGCCATTCGCGATGAGGTTGTGGATCTTGAGACGGCCGGTATTGCCGCCATTCAGATCGACGAGCCCGCTATTCGCGAAGGGTTACCGCTGGTGGAAGCTGCTCGCCCTGATTATTTGAAATGGGCCGTTGAGTGTTTCCGCATAAGCGCAGCTGGCGTACGCGATGAGACACAGATCCATACACATATGTGCTACTCCGAGTTCAACGACATCATCACGGCTATTGCCGCTATGGATGCCGATGTGATCTCGATTGAAACAGCACGCTCGCAGATGGAACTCCTCGATGCCTTCGTCAATTTCAAATATCCCAACGAAATTGGCCCTGGCGTCTATGATATTCATAGTCCGCGCGTACCAACGACTGAAGAGATGAAAAAGCTTATCCAGCTTGCCGCCAAGCTGCTGCCAGTGGAGCATATCTGGGTCAATCCGGATTGCGGTCTTAAAACCCGCGCCTGGCCTGAGACTAAAACGGCACTCATCAATCTGGTAGCGGCAGCAAAAGAACTGCGCGCGCAATACAATTTGTCTGAAGGTAAGGCAAAGTTGGTGACAGCTAAGGCGGCGTAAGAATTCTATGTGTCGCTGAAGCCACGGGTCTAGAAACACGCATTTGAAGGGCCACGCCGCTTGACCAGGGCGAATAAACGATTACTAATCAGGTCATGGGATTGATCCACCATAACGGATCCGCGGGATTTGACAGGAGCAGCTTGCTACCGCGTTACCAATAGCTAAAGCGCCACGGCAAGAAAGCCCCGAGCTTCCGCTCTAGCTTCAGCACTGTGGTCCCTGGTTGGGTGACCGCGTTTGTGCCGAAGCTCTTTTTTTAGCTTCATCGACATAACCGTTCGTTACCCAGCGTTGAATAAGCAATTCAACGCAAAGGCTTTGCTGTCCACGCCTAGTGAAGTGGTGGCAGAACGGGATTTGGGCGATATGTCTAAAGTTTACAAAATTTCTATCGTTGGAAATGGCACGTCGGCCGTTAATGCCATTGACGCGCTTCTCAACGAAATTGAAAACCTTAATCCAGCGCTTATACCACCTATTGAAATCACAGTGTACGGGCTCGGACCGGAATCCGACTGTGGAAAAGGATTTGCCTACGGGATCGCTGGTGATGACGGTAATATGACCCAATCAGCGCGCGAAGGGCGCGCTGATTATGGGTCAAAAAAAGGC
This sequence comes from Alphaproteobacteria bacterium, assembly GCA_013286365.1. GTDB lineage: Bacteria > Pseudomonadota > Alphaproteobacteria > UBA9219 > UBA9219 > JABDFY01. The sequence goes on along the minus strand of JABDFY010000007.1, from coordinate 50,829 downwards.
GACTTCTGCCGCTATGCGGCCCAACAACTTAAACGCCCTGCAAATGATATTGAGCGCCGAAGTGTCGTCGGTGGATTTCACAACCACCGCCATTATGAGAATAAGAAACGGGGAGAAGGGCTTAATGTTCGCATTGCCTATAGTCAGGCCGAAGTCATAGATGTCACACAAGACACGGCGGCCTCCGGCTATCAAATAATAACTCGCGATGGGGTTGCTGGAAACGCCGATCGCGTTGTCTTGGCGGTAGGCGACATTCTTTCGTCACGATTTGACGAAGCTATAGAGCAATTCCCGGACCAGGTTTTTTCATCGCCTTATGTTGCCTTTGATGAAATTCTTAAAGGTAATAGTGAAGAAAGTCATGTCGTCGCCTTTGGCACACGCTCAACATTTCTTGATCTTGTAAATCAACTTTTCGATCGTGGGTACAAAGGCAAAGTAACAGGCATATCATCGACCGGCCAAACATCGTGGCAATCAAAAGAGCATCATATCCCTTATCTTCCTCAACATTTAAGATCAGACGGAACACTGGGAACAACCAAAGATGTTCTCCGGGCTCTTCTGCTAGAATTAAGCGAGGCGGAACACAAAGGCGCCTATGTGCCGCATAGCTTAAGGCCCAAACTTTTTAATGCAGTAAGATCCGATGCCGAGCCATATCGTTTGCGATGGCAATTCGATTTAAAAGAAGAAGCGGAGCGTGCTGCTGGGTTGACTTATCATGAAGTTATACAAGGCGTTAATTGGGAAAAAATCTATGAAGGTCTTCGTTCTAAAAAAGAGCAAGAAGTCTTCCTAACGACACTTGGTGATTTTATCATATATAATCGTGTCAATTGCGTTGTTCCTGCGGATTTTCGGAAATTCTGCGGACATGTTGAGGCTGGTCGCGTTAAGATTGAGCAAAATACTTTTACTACATTTGACATCCATTCGAGGTTTAATGACGCAGCCCTCGAAATTTCCCTTCAGGGCGAGCAATCCATAATATGTCATCAAATAGTCAATTGTGCGATTGGCCCAGCCTCTTCGCGTGCGCAAGCACGAGAAATGGATTTACTGGGAAATCTTGTTGGCAAGGGCTGGCTCGTGCCGCTTGAAGGTACCGGCTTTTCCGTATCAGGAAGACACAACATAGATCTTTTGGGCGTACAGGGCCGGCCTTATCCATTTTCAAGTATCGGACTGGAAACAAATGGTCGGCAAATTGCTTATTGGGTAAAAGAAATAAGCCAGGATATAGTGTCCCGTACAGCGGGAGTAGCTGTAAAATTATTTAGACCAGCACAAAGAGTTGCCGCCCATGGCTGAATCTCTGACCATCCCCGCCAACGCCTCCAAGCGCGAGACATATGAGGCGTTGTTGCCGCAGATCGATGCCGTGATTTCAGGCGTTGATGATCTCATTGCCAATCTTGCGAATATATCTGCCATTCTAAAACAGGCGTTCAACTTTCATTGGGTCGGTTTTTACCGTACGACGTCGCCCAAACTTCTCATGCTTGGGCCGTTTCAAGGCCCTCTCGCCTGTGTCACCATCCCATTTACAAAAGGTGTTTGTGGGACAGCAGCAAGCACACAGAAAACCGTTCTGGTTCCTGATGTAGAAAAGTTTCCAGGGCACATTGCCTGCAGTAGCTTATCAAAATCAGAAATCGTTGTGCCACTTGTACATAACGGCGAAACGCAACTCATCCTCGATATCGATAGCGACAAGCTTAATGATTTTGATGAAACCGACCAAATTTATCTGGAGCGGATAGTATTCATTATCGCATCGCAACATTTTGCTTCGCACAAAACCGCTTAACGCAATAATCGATCTTTTTTATCATTGTCTACGTTTGTAATGGAGATAATCTTTCAGTCAAATAATATGATCGCATTTACGATTGATAGATATTAGCAATATTTTTGTGGCCCTCAGGAATTTACATGACGCTTTATTTGCCATCAGAAAGCTTTGCCTATGAACAACTTAGACTGAAAAGTCTTGATGTTCGCACAGATGACGAAGCGCCCCATGGAACGATCGAGACGCTTTTCGTCAATCCTATGTTTTTCCCGCGCTCGGCTGAGGTCGATTGGTTTGAGCACTTTGCGCGCTCAAAACATAATGTGCGGGTCACGCTTGTTATTCCCGATGCCTATGTCGATAGCGATTATTTTAAAGAGCTTTCCACAGATGATGCTGCCTATGTGAAAGCGACTTATATCCCCTGGTTAGCCTTAAAAAGAACCTTTCGCCAAGATAGGCTTGATTTTGATGGCGCCCTCTTTGCCGGCGCTGGTTTTGAATGCACGCCTTTTGAAGACCTTCCGACCTACGATTCGTTCGTCAAAATGTTCGAATGGTCCTACGTCCATTCGGCCAGCACACTGTTCAGTTGTTATCTCGCGAATGTAGCCTACAGCCATTTTTATGGCATTAAGGCCCAACAAAGGGGCGAAAAACTATTCGATGTGTATTCCCAGCAATTACTCGCCAATCCTCGCTTTCCAATCTCTAGGCGATTATGCGAAAAGCTTAAAACATTAACCCCTCTAGAAATGCCCGCTTCGAGATTATTGTTCAGAGAGCCAAGTCAGCTGAGTGCCGACACCGATATTGTTCTTTCCTCGTTCGAAGCAGGTGCTACTCTTTTTGTTACGCATAGAGGAGATGAAAAGAGCGGCAAAGAAATGATCTTTTTGGAAGATCACCCTGAAAGTGCACGTGTTTTATTAGACGTATATAACCATTGCAACGCGAGATACCTCGCCCAAAAAACCAATCGCAAGCCAAGGCGGCTTCCCACAAGGCAGGTTATTCCGGCGAATGGAGGCGCACCTGAAGCACCTTGGCTGCCTATTGGCCAAACCATCGTCGATACATGGCTTGAAAGGCTTTTTGAGGCTCGCTTGGCAAAACTTCAGCTGGCCGCGTAAATTACCCGAACGCCTTGCCGTGCGTCTCGAGAAGAGCTTTTAGCTTTTCTTCTGTCTCGGGCTTGATTTGCTTATCGGTACGGATAGCGGCGAGAATACCGGCGCCACCACCACGTAAGTCACGCAATAAACCCGTCTCGTAACGCTGCACGTCTTCGATCTTTACCTTGTCGAGATAGCCTTTAACGCCGGCATAGATGACGCAAACCTGCTCTTCAACAACCAGCGGTGCATATTGCGGCTGCTTCAAAAGTTCAGTTAAGCGGCGGCCACGATTAAGGAGGCGCTGTGTCGCTGGATCGAGGTCCGATGCAAATTGCGAAAACGCTTCCATCTCACGAAACTGGGCTAATTCTAGCTTAATCGAGCCGGCGACTTGTTTCATGGCCTTGATTTGAGCGGCAGAGCCAACACGGCTCACGGAAAGGCCGACATTAATTGCCGGCCGCACACCTTTATAGAACAAACCCGTTTCTAAAAAGATCTGACCATCGGTGATCGAAATCACGTTGGTCGGAATATAAGCCGATACGTCACCGGCTTGCGTTTCAATTACGGGAAGTGCCGTCAGTGATCCGCCGCCTTTTTCGTCATTCATCTTCGCTGCCCGCTCCAACAAACGGGAGTGAAGATAAAATACGTCACCCGGATAAGCTTCACGCCCCGGCGGGCGACGTAACAAAAGAGACATCTGGCGATAAGCCACAGCTTGCTTCGATAAATCATCATAAACAATGAGCGCATGCATACCATTATCGCGAAAATATTCACCCATCGCGCAACCCGTATAGGGCGCCAGGAATTGGAGCGGCGCTGGCTCTGATGCCGTCGCCGCCACAATGATTGAATATTCAAGCGCACCGGCGTCTTCGAGCGTTTTGACAATTTGTGCCACGGTTGAACGTTTCTGTCCGATAGCTACATAGATACAATAGAGTTTTTTGGATTCGTCAGTGCCTTGATTAACCGATTTTTGGTTGATGAAGGTATCAATCGCCACGGCCGTTTTGCCCGTCTGGCGATCACCAATGATGAGTTCGCGCTGACCGCGGCCAATGGGCACCAAACTATCGATGGCCTTAAGACCCGTTTGCATCGGCTCACTCACCGATTTGCGGGGAATAATGCCCGGCGCCTTCACCTCAACGCGGGTAAGTTTCACATCTTTAAGCGGGCCTTTGCCGTCAATTGGGTTGCCAAGACCATCGACTACGCGGCCAAGCAGGCCTCGCCCGACAGGCACTTCAACGATGGCGCCGGTGCGCTTAACCATATCGCCTTCGCGAATACCACGATCGTCACCAAAGATAACAACGCCGACATTGTCGCTTTCCAGATTGAGCGCCATGCCTTTGACGCCGCTCTGGAATTCAACCATTTCACCAGCGCGGACGTTATCGAGGCCATACACACGAGCGACACCGTCGCCGACAGAAAGCACTTGGCCCACTTCGGCAACTTCGGCCATCGTGCCAAATTGCGTGATCTGCTGTTTAAGAACGGAAGAAATTTCTGACGCACGAATATCCATAGTTAAGCCGCTCCCTGTAATGTTTTTAGCTGACGCTCAAGCCGAGCTAGTTTGCTTTTGACGGAGGCATCAATGAGGCGAGATCCCAGTTTTACCACAAGACCGCCTAAAAGGCTGGTATCCTCCTCAACAATTAGATGTACTTTGCCGCCAGCCAATTGCCGTAATTGCGCGGTAAGCTGTTCATGCTGCGCTTCGCTAAGCATCTGCGTCGTGCGTACTTCTGCCGTGAATTCATTGCGTCTCTGTGCAAGCTCGGCGAGAAAAGCATCAACCATGGCCGACAGATGAACAAGGCGCCGATTTTGTGCCACGAGAGCCAAAAAATTACCGGTCAAGACATTGAGCTTACCCGTTTCAGTTATCTTGCGAACAACCTTGACCAACTCAGCCCGCGTTAGACGCGGGTGCTTCATGATTTGTTTAAATTCAGCACTCGTCTGACCAAGCGTCTTGAGAAGGCGCAGCTCAGCTGCCACTTCATCAAGTGCCGACTGTTCCTCAGCCAACTCGTAAAGAGCCTTGGCATATCGGCGAGCAAGAACAGCCGCGTCGCCAGCAATGGTTAAGCTGGTCGTTTCTGTATCTGGCTGTTGCGAACTCTGCTGCGACATTATCTTGCTTCTTTAGGGTTAACTATCTGAATCTCAAGGTCGAGCTGGAAATAGCAGAGCTATCAAAGGCGTGCAACTAATTAGAGATGTTCAAATAGGCCTAAAAAACAGTGTAAATATATCCCCATAGTTCACTATAGCTTTTTGAAAGACCTAATAATGACAGACCCTACGAGGGGTGGCTTTTTTCAACGCCACAGGAAAACGAGAGCGCTGCTCTTGACAATTTTTACGTTGGCAGCAGTTGACGTTTTACGTATGGCAATAGTTGCCGGTAGCCAATCCACACCAGAAAATATATGCTTACTGATAGAAGGCAATCCTTCACCTCCGTCCGATGAAAGCTGCCTCGCAAGACAAATACGCCGACTGGCTACGATAGGCGTGCATAATAATTAACCGGTGTGAACTTAGCTTTATGTATCTATTGTTCAGAAAATTTTTGTGTTTGTATTTAGCTCTGGCTTGCCCACTGCTTTTGTCCTCACCTGCAAAGGCCGATCAGACCCCGAGCACACCCAATAATATCCAAAGACTGTCCACCACGACCACGGGGGCAGCCAATGAACTTCAATCCACGACGAGCCAAACTCAGGGCACGTCTCCACCATCAACGGGGCGTAATTTCAATGGCAATAACGACAACGGTAATTATAGATCGCAGGATAATCAGAGCCCACAGCAGCATCTAAATAATTACCTGCCGCCAGCCGCGATCGCCGTCTCTGGCTGTCTGCCCACAACTCTTCCCATCTGTGGTACGAGCGTATCTTTGCCTGCAGCACCCCTTGGTTACGCGACTAGCCTTACCGTGCCACCACCTTATCTTAGCCAAGCCTTTACCGTACAATGCCTCAGTAACGGTATCTCGGCCGGCTATGTCATTACTGACGCCTCCGCTGTATCTTGCGCCCTTGTTCCTTGTATGGACCAAAATGTAAGGATTTGTGGTCGCGATATAACCGTGCCCGGGGGGACAAGTGTCGGATCCAGCATAAAAATGAATGTCCCTGTTTCTTATTTGGCTGCACCCTCGCCCTTTGTTCATCCCGCCTTTACCGTGCAGTGCGCCTATACGGGTGGCAATGAACCCATCTATCAACTAACCGACGCTAGTGGCGTTTCTTGCAATCTTTTTTCATGTCCATCCACCCAACTAAAAGTCTGCGGCGCAAGTGTGCCGATCGAAGGAGGGCTGGCTTTGGGTGAGCGCATCGATCTTAACGCACCGCCTCCTTATGTCCCTGATCCCTTTGTCGTGCAGTGCCTAGGATCTGAAGGCAAAGCACCGGTTTACCAGATTACGGATAGTTCGGCGTTGACATGTGGCTTGTTGCCACACTAACTCAACTTTAGAATTCAAGTCCGAACATCTGATAAAACTCGGGACGCTCTTGCCATTTCTCATCGACTTTTACTTCTAAAAATAGATGCACGGGGTGACCTAATAGTTTTTCGATTTCACGCCGCGACGCCTGACCAATAGACTTAATTCGTGCGCCGGCTTTACCAAGCACGATGGGTTTGTGTCCTTGCCGTGCGACAATGATTGTCTGACGTATGACGAATGAACCATCTTTCTTGTTTTCCCAAGCGTCAGGCACAACTGTCGCTGCGTAAGGAAGTTCCTGCTGCAACTGGCGATATATCTGCTCACGGGTCACCTCAGCCGCGAGAAGCCTTTCCGGTAAATCGCTCAATTGATCTTCTGGAAATAGCCAAGGACCGTGTGGCATTTTATCCATAAAATGCTTTTTTAGATCATCCAAGCCATCGCCGCCCAGGGCGGAAATCATAAAAGTGTCGCTGACAATCCCACTTTCATTGAACTGTGCCGCAAGTGGCAATAGATTGGCTAATTCGATCTTATCAATTTTGTTGAGCACTAAAGTTACCTTTTGTTTTCTTTTCTTTAGCTCGGCAATAATATTTTCTGTTTTCTCATCGGGTTGTCGCGCGCTGGCATCTACCAGAAGCAAAACGACATCGGCACCTTCGAGACTACGCCAGGCAGCGTTGACCATCGCACTATCCAGCCGCCGCTTGGGCGCGAATATTCCGGGCGTATCAATAAAGCCGATTTGTATCTTGCCTTCTGTGAGCACACCCAAAATGCGCATGCGCGTCGTCTGCGCCTTGGGGCTGACAATAGAAACTTTTTGACCCACAAGACGATTAAGCAGCGTCGATTTGCCGGCATTGGGCGCGCCTAAAATGGCGACGAAGCCAGCTTTTGTCGTAGGTTTCTTTGTCGTCATGCTTTTTTTAACTGTTTTAAGAGCAGCTGGGCCGCCGTCTTTTCCGCCGCTCGTTTAGAAGGGCCTTCGGCCGAAACTGAGGGGTGGCCTTTGACACTAACTTCAATGATAAATTTCGGCGCGTGCGCTGGACCAGTACGTTCGACAACTTTGTAGTTTGGCAACGGCAGAGCTTGTCCTTGCGCCCACTCTTGTAAAACAGTTTTTGGGTCCGCCGGTGTTTCTTCGATAGCGATCTCTTTTTTCCAATAGTTATGAATAAATTTCTGCGCTGCCTTTAGTCCGCCATCCAAATAGAGCGCACCAATCATTGCCTCCATAGCGTCCGCCAGCGTGGCAATGTTTTTACGTGGGCCATCGGCAACTTCGCCGCGCGCCAAACGAAGGTATTTGCCGAGACCTATCTCCACCGCCACAACACGCAAAGCATCACGGTTAACCAACGCGGCGTGACGCTTAGCGAGTTCACCTTCGGAGGCGGTAGGAAATTTTTCGTATAGCCATTGAGCTATAATAAGACCTAAGACGCGGTCACCGAGAAATTCCAGCCTTTCGTAGGGCATGGTGCTGTTTTTCTTGCGTTGCTTAAACCCTGCCAAAGAAGGATGAGTTAAGGCATCCTGGAGTAATTCAGGCGCAACAAAAACATACCCCAGCCGCGCCATCAACTCGTCAACCTCAGATGCTTTGCGCGCTGGCATCAGTTAATTTTCTTAAACAAGCGGTCCCAACGCACCGCCCAAGGCCATTTCCAAACTTCCCAGAAATGTGCGTTCTCATCGAGTGAAAAAAATAGAATTTCGGCGCGGCCAACAAGGTTTTCCTCCGGAACAAAACCAACATTAACCGTGCGGCTATCCTGTGAATTATCGCGATTGTCGCCCATAAAAAAGTAGCTGTGTGGTGGCACCTCGAATATTTCCGTATTATCAAGCGGCTCATCTTCACCCATTTTGCGTATCACGTGTGTGACCCCGTTCGGTAATCGTTCGAGATAGTCAGTCACACCTTGGGACGGTTCTTCACCTGGCTCCGATACGGGCGTTGCTAGTTTCTGTAACTGTACGGGAACACCATTGATATAGAGCAAACCCTGACGCATCTGAACCGTATCGCCGGGCAGGCCAATAAGACGTTTTATGTAGTCGGTTTTGCCATCACGCGGCAGTTTGAAAACAATGACGTCGCCACGCTTAGGGTCACGGCTAAAAATTCTGCCTGAGAATGGCAGCACCCCCCAAAACGTACCTTTGCTGCCGTAGCCATAAGAAAATTTTGATACAAACAAATAATCGCCGATCAACAAATCAGGCACCATCGAACTTGACGGTATATTGAAGGGCTCAAAAGCCAATGTGCGAATGCACATAGCTATAACAATAGCCATAACGATGGTGCGCAGTGTTTCACCTAGACCATCTTGTTGGTCTGGATTGTCATCTGATTGTGGCAAAGGGGAGGTCATACGAATTCCATGGTGGCTAAAGCAATGCTAAGGACAAATGCGGCAAGACTACGGCCCTGACCGCCTCCAATTGCCTCCTTTACCACCAAATCATCCCGTTCAACAATCAAGGATTGGGGACAGCCTCAATAATCACGAAAGCCTGAGCCCAAGGTAGCTCATCTGTAAGCGAAAGATGTATATGGGCTTTCATGCCAAGCGGCACCATGTATTGTAGCCGCGTCAAAGCACCACCGGTGAGTTCCATGGTTGGCTGGCCCGTTGGCAGATTGATTACGCCCATATCGCGAAAGAAAACCCCCCGTCGCAATCCTGTACCCAAGGCTTTGGAACAAGCTTCTTTAGCGGCAAAACGCTTAGCATAAGTCGCCGCTTTGGTAAGGCGTTTATCAGCCTTAGCCTGTTCAGCCGTTGTGAATAAACGTTGAATGAAGCGCTCACCGTAACGCTCAAGAGCGCGTTCAATGCGCCGTATGTCAGTGAGATCGCTACCGACACCAAGGATCATTTCTTCCTTCCCGATGCCATCACACCCCGCATCTTCTTCACAGCCGCCTGCATGCCAATAAAGAGGGCTTCACCAACAAGAAAATGCCCGATATTCAACTCAACAATTTCTGGAATGGCCGCCACGTCAGCCGTATTTGCATAATTTAAGCCATGTCCGGCATGAACCTCGAGACCCAGTCTATGGGCTTCCTTGGCGGCCTTTTTCAAACGACCAAGCTCCCGTTGTCGTGTGTGAGCCGACGCCCCAGCATAACAACCGGTGTGGAGCTCAACAGCTAACGCACCACTGGATTTTGCGGCCGCGACTTGTTCAACATCAGGATCAATAAATAACGCAACCTGCATGCCGGCTTTTTGCAAATCTGCAATTATTTTTTTTAACTTAGGACCACCACTACGCGCATCCAAACCACCTTCGGTTGTCACTTCTCGTCTATTTTCTGGGACCAAGCAGACAGCCTGCGGCTTTAATCGTAGAGCGATCTTGCGCATCTCCTCAGTTACCGCCATTTCCAGATTGATCGGCACTTTGAGCGCTTGATGTAACCTTTGAGCATCGTCGTCACTTATATGCCGCCTATCCTCGCGTAAATGAAAGGTGATGCTATCGGCGCCTCCGCGCACGGCCTCCATGGCCGACCGCAACAAATCAGGCAAGGCATCCCGGTCTCTATTACGCGCATTGCGTAACGTCGCCACATGATCGATGTTAATGCCAAGACGCAGCTTTGCCATGGATTTCAAGCCCCTTCCCTCTTCAACACGATAACGGCTAAATTCACTTCCCCGCAAGTTTATTGAAATTGGTATTTTATGGTCATAGCACAGCCCAAGTTTTTGCCCGAAATTGCCGAGGAGCCAGCAACCCCTTTAATGGCCCAGTATCTGGCCATAAAGGCACAACATCAGGATTGCCTGATTTTCTTTCGTCTCGGCGACTTTTATGAGTTGTTTTTTGAAGATGCCATCAAAGCATCGCGGTCTCTCGACATCGCTCTCACGCGTCGCGGACAGATGAACGGTCAAGAGGTGCCGATGTGTGGCGTCCCTGCCCATGCCTATGAAAATTATCTCGCCAAACTGATTCGACAAGGCTTTCGGGTTGCCATCTGCGAACAGACAGAAGATCCAGCACAAGCCAAGAAGCGGGGCGCTAAATCTATCGTTAGGCGAGAGGTTGTGCGTATTGTAACCCCGGGCACGATTACCGAAGACAGCCTGCTTGACGCGCGCCAGGCGAACTATCTTGCCTGTCTTGCCAGCGCCAGCGATGCCTTAGCGCTCAGTTGGATTGACTTAGCTTCTGGTCAGCCCCAAGCCCAAAGCGTGAGCGTCACTGAGTTGAGTGGCGTTCTGTCGCGTCTTGATGCCAGTGAGATACTTATTCCACAACGTCTTATTGAACGGCCAGATTTGTGCGAACTTTTAGCGCCTTGGCGCCCACAACTTGTCCCGCTACCCAACAGCCGTTTTGAATTAGAGAACGCGCGGCTTTATCTGCAAAAAACATACAATGTTAGCGCATTGGGGGCTTTTGGAGATTTTTCGCGGGCCGAGATTATCGCACTCGGTGCTTTATTAGACTATGCCGCCCTCACACAAAAAAGTGATCTAACGCATCTAGCACAGCCGCAAAAAACTGCCCTGACGCAAATCATGGCGATTGATCCAGCAACACGGCGTAATCTTGAATTAACGCGCACCTTGCAGGGCGAACGGCAGGGCAGTCTCTTGGCCTCAATTGACCGCACTTTGACGGGTGCAGGTGCTCGCCTTCTGGCGGCAAGACTTGTAAGCCCACTCACCGACAGTGACGCCATCAATCATCGCCTTGATGCGGTTGCTTTCATGGTGAAAGATACAAACTTACGTGTAAATGCGCGCACTTCACTAAGACAATCACCACTAAGACAATCACCGGACCTCGAACGCGCCTTGGCCCGTCTGGCGCTTAATCGCGGCGGACCGCGCGATTTAGCCGTTGTTCGCGATGCTTTGTTAACGGCCAGCGCTATGCGCAAGATATTGGATGGCCCGGCATCCGAGACAGTTCCAAAAGAAATGGCTGATGTGCGTGCAGCTCTATATCAGGACGATACTTTAATTGATCGGCTGCAGCGAGCGCTGAGCGCCGAGTTGCCTCTCCTGGCGCGCGACGGCGGATTTATAGCAGCCGGTTATGCGCCCCTTTTAGACGAGCTTGTTAGTCTGCGCGATAACAGCCGGCGATTGGTTGTGGGTTTGCAACAAAAATATGCCGATATAAGTGGCGTTAGCTCACTCAAGATTCGTCATAACAACGTTCTAGGTTATTACATTGAAGTGACGCCGACACATGCAGATAAATTGCTGTTACAAAAAGAGTTGTTTATTCATCGCCAAAGCCTAGCAAGCGCCATTCGCTTTACAACGGTTGAACTCAGCGAGCTTGAAAGTAAGATTACCGAAGCCGCCGGCAAGACCCTCGCACTTGAGCTGCAACTTTTCACAGAGTTAGTGGCCGCGATTATACAAAATCTCCCGACCTTACGCCAAACGGCTGAAGCGATAGCCGTTCTTGATGTCACTTGCGGTTTGGCCGAGCTTGCTGTGACAGAGAACTATGCGCGACCGCAAATTGATCGATCGCTTGCCTTTAAAATTAAGGACGGGCGGCACCCTGTCGTTGAGCAATTCTTAAAAGCACAAAATAGCACTCCCTTCATCGCCAATAGCTGTGATTTGGCGCCTGAGACACGATTATGGCTGCTGACTGGGCCAAATATGGCAGGAAAATCAACGTTTTTGCGCCAAAACGCCTTAATAGCCATTTTAGCCCAAGCCGGTGCCTTTATACCCGCCGCCAGCGCTCATTTAGGGATAATTGATCGTCTTTTCAGCCGTGTAGGCGCTGCTGATGACCTCGCCCGTGGGCGGTCTACCTTCATGGTCGAAATGGTCGAAACCGCCGCTATCCTCAATCAATCCGGTGAGCACGCCTTGGTCATTTTGGATGAAATCGGACGCGGCACAGCCACCTATGACGGCCTTTCGATTGCTTGGGCGACCATTGAACATTTACACGACGTCAACCGCTGCCGTGCGTTGTTTGCCACCCATTATCACGAATTAACAGTCCTCGCCGACAAATTGCCGGCCTTGCAATGCTGGACCATGCGAATTAAAGAATGGCAGAAAGATATCATTTTTCTGCACGAAGTAGCGCGGGGCGTGGCTGACCGCTCTTACGGCATACACGTCGCCCAAATGGCAGGCATACCGGGAAATGTTATTGCGCGCGCGGAAGAGGTTTTAACTTTGCTCGAACATAAATCTCTCGAGGATAATATCGGCAAACTCAGCGCAGAACTGCCATTATTCACAACCTCGCGCGAGCCTCAAGTGGGCACAAAAACAATTAAACCCAAGCTTGAAATTATGCTGGCTGAACTAAACCCGGACGAAATGACACCCAAAAGCGCACTTGAGTGGCTTTACAAACTCAAGGCTGTCAGCTCTGATCAGAAATAATCTTCGTTTGCAGCGCAAAACGTGGGAACCTTCGTTAAGCCCACAACTTATCAACAGGTAAGTTCTCTGCCAGGAGAGGGAAATTTTTGTCCCTAATCAGCCGTGCCTGCACCCCTTGATGCAGCCAAAGCGCGTCTTGAATAAACAGGGGTTAACACGCGGTTAATGCTTCCATTTGGCCTTAGGGAACTGCTAGAGTCGCAGGCCCGTTGCGGAAACGGAGCAACTTTCGGCAGCATCGCCGGCAGTATCACATTCGTCGATATAAAGTTTACATCTGGCTTTAGGGATTCTTGAGGCAAAACATGGTTGAACAGAAATCTTCCCCATCCCCCATTCGCACTTTGCCTTCGACAGTACCAGCCCAAGGGGCCAAGGCGCAGGGCGCACCCAGTAATAAAGTAAAGCAACCCGCTCGAAAGTCGGGCGATTTTTCGTCGATGCCCTTTTGGTTTGGCCTTTTTCTTTCGATCAGCTGGACAGGTATTGTTGCCTTTGTCCTTTTCGCATCTGGTCCCGCCCATACTTTTGGCGGCGTACCGCTCATTAATTGGTCCATTGCTCTTTCTGCCATCGCTTCACCCGTCGCTCTCATTTGGATGGTAACGGCTTATCTGCAACGTGCTGCCGACATTCAGTCGATTGCCGAGCCCTTGCGTCGGCAATTAAGCATGATCACTGGCGAATCGGGTGCCGCTGAAGTGCGTATCCGCCGTTTCAACCAAGCCATTCGCGAGCAGCTCGAAACTCTGCGCAGCGCGCAAACCATGACCCATGACGATCTCGTCGGGATTATGGATCGCGTTCGCCAACACCGCAATGAACTTGAGCGCTTCGAGCATGACAGCATTCATCAGGTTAAAGAAATCCAAGAAATCGTCCGTCGCAATATGCAGCAAGTCGAACAGTTGATGGATGACAAGTTCACCATGCTACGCGTCTTGGACGATAAACTGATCCAGAGCGGTGATGGCGTCTCACGTCAAACCGAAGCGGTGCGTGATCAAATCACTAATCTTCTCTCTGAAATTGAATCGAATAGCCAACACGTGGCCATGTCCGTTGAACGCGCCATGCGTGACAGCAAAAAGCTCTCCGATACCTCGCGGGCCCAGGAAGCCAGTCTTCTTACGGCTGCTGAAAGCGCTTCCGATACCCTATCTGGCCTTTCTGGCAAAATTGATCTCAACATTGCGCGCTTTCTCGAACGTGCCGGTACAGCCCGCGAAGAAGCCGAACGTCTTGCCGCTACTCTGGACGCCCAAACGCGCTCTTTAGACGAGTTTAGCAATACCATGCCAACGCGGGTTAGCGAAGCTGAGTCCGTTTTGCGGGGCGTTGCCGATCGTCTTTACGCGAGCGAACAATTGGCGCGTGAACAGGCCGTTCATCTCAGTGAAAAGCTTGCCCTACAAGTCGATAGCCTCCAACAATTGATGGATAAATTCGGCGTGCGCTTGAATGATATCGATAGCAATTTACAACAACGCCGCAGTGATCTTGATGGCCTCATTAGCCGTATCGGCGAGGCGACTGGGAACTTTACGGTGGAGTGGCAAAACTCCATCAACAATCTTAGCGACACCACAACCGATACGCTCAGCCGTTTTATGGCTGTCAACCAAGAAGCACGTAAAGGGGCTGACGATGTTGCTACGCATCTATCGGCAACAGCAGAGCGCTATGAAAGCGCGGCAACGCAGCTCAATACTCTCTCCGAGGCCAGTAGCGCACAACTCAGGTCAATGACTTCCGAGATATCAACGCACGTCGCACAGTTTGAAGCCTTGCGCAACGCCTCTGAACAAGCTGGCCAAGAAGTACAGAACCGTGCAGCTGCCGCCATGCAAAATCTGCAGCACGTTCTTGAACGCCTCCTTGCCTCGCGCGAAGCAACGCAAGCTGTCGGCGACACGTTGGTCGAACGCCTCTTCACAGCCGTCACCCAGAACGAGCAACTCATCGGCCGTCTCAATGAGGCTGCGCAGATGAGCGTAAGAGCCCTAGGTATTGCCACTGAATCGCTCGGTAAACAGGAAAATGAGCTGACCGACCAGACACGCGTTGCCGAAGCGATGCTGCGCGAAGCGACAACACAATTGCAGCAGCAGGCCCAAGTCGCCGAAATCGGTCTTCGTGCGCAAGCGAGTAGTTTGATGGCTCTCCTCAACGAGACCCAAGAAAAACTCTACAATACAGATCAGAAGATGCAGGATTTTGCAGCCCGCGCCGTTGTTCCCGTCCAGCAGGTGATGCTACAAATCGACGCCAATACCGACAAAGGCTTGCAATCGATGGGTCGCTATGGCGACGGCTTGCAAGAACAACTTAACCGACTGCAGCAGTTTAATTCACGTGTCACCGGCATGGGCGAAGAACTCCATCGTGTCACTGGTGAAACTCTCGGTACGATCGAACAACTCAACAACCGCTTTACATCCGCGCGCACGGCCCAGGAAGAAACAGCACGCGCCGCCCTCGACCAGTTCAATACTTTGGCTGACCGTCTGCAACGCGAAATTTCGTCGCTTGGCGAACAAACAGGTCAAGCTGTGGGCATGCTGCAACAAGCTGCCGCACGCGTTGGCGATCAATCGCAACATTTGCTCAACGATGCGCAAAGCTCGGGCGCCCAAATGCAAGTTGTCACCGCAGCCCTGCAAAACGAAGCCACACAGATCCGCTCTATTCTTCAAAAACAAGCCGACGACTTAAGCACCGACTTAAGCCGCGCCGAAAAGCAATTCACGACGCTGGGCGAGTCTCTCAAACAGCGTACAGATGCGGCTTTTGCGCTCCTTGATCGCGTTGCTGAGCACTATAACGAGGTGACGCGTGGCACCGCCCAAGACCTTGAGGATCGTGCCACACGTCTTGAAAACGTGGCTAGCCAAGCCCAAGGTAAGGTCGAAGCCTACAACGCAGCCCTGGTCCAGCAGTTAAGTTTGATCGGCAATGGCACAACTCAACTTGAAGCCAATTCCACGCAGATCGGCAGCACCAACAACAAGACAATGCAACAATTATCGGCGCTCAACGAAAAGCTCGTCGTCACCCACGAAGCCGCGAATGTTAATTCACAGCAGACTATTGCTCGCCTTGAGGAAACCAATAATGCCTTCATGCGCCAAAGCAATAGCCTCAATGAAGCGGCACAAAGTTCGGTTATTTTGATCCAGAAGGCCACGACGAACTTCGGCGAACAAGCGAGCAAAATGCTCGACACCAGTCATCAAACAGAGCAGCACGTCCGCAGCTTGTCCTCGACAACCGTGGCTCTTGCCGAACAGTCGGCTCAAATCCGCACCAGCATGGAACAACAGAACCAGCGCCTGATTGCGCAACTGACCGAAGCTGTGATGCATCTCGAGACAACCGACGCAAAATTGCAGCAGGCCGTGGCTTCTGCCATTGCCGGTTCCGACCACGCCGCCGCACGACTTGGCGAGGTTACGCAAACGGCTTCAAACCGCTTGAACACAAGCCATCAGGAACTCAAGGACATCGCCAGCAAAACAGAAACAACCCTGGCGGCCCTCGGATCAAATATCACGCAGCAAGCTGCTTCGCTTTCTGTTGTGGGCGATCAACTCGGCGAGCAATACCGCTCTCTATCGGCCGCCAATGAAAATCAACGCACACAGTTGGTCGAGTTGTTCGACAAGCTCGGCGCCGCGCACGGTCAGGCCTCCGAAGTTGCTGAACGCACCATCAATCGCCTCACCGATGCTCTGCAGCAAATTCAGCGGCAACTCGGCGTTCTCAGCGACCAATCACAAAGCACGATTGCCAACGTACGCACGGCCGGCACTGGCTTTGCCGATCAGTCAGGCTTACTATTGCAGCACGCGCAGCAAGCCGAACAGCAAGCGCGTTCGGTTCTAACCGTTACGTCCTCCCTGCAAGAGCAGGCACGGCAACTACGCGACGTTCTCCATGGCGAGGGTGAACGCGCCAGCGATCTTCTCGGTGGCCTGTTGGGCAAACTTTCCAGCGGCAGCATTGAGCTACGTGATATCAGCTCAAATGCGGAGATGACCCTAACCAGCCTACAAAACAATCTGGGGCAACAGACGCTTTCGCTTAACTCGTCGATGCAGCAAATCGCCGATCGTCAGCGCACACTAACAACATCGCTTGATGCACAGCGTGACGTGCTTAATGGTCTTTTGAGCCGCCTTGCCCTGGCGCAGGACGAAACCGCCGCTACAACTGAACGTACCGTGGCCCGTCTTACCGACGGCACTCAACAGATCAGCAAACAGCTGGAAGCGATCGACTCCCAATCGCAAAACACCCTTACCAGCGTACGTGCAGCCAGCGCTGGATTTGCCGATGAAGCCGGTGCGCTTAGCCTCCATGCTCAACAAGCCGAACAGCAGATGCGGGCTGTATTATCGGTCACTGCCGGTATGCAAGATCAGGCACGACAATTGCGCGAGTCTATGCAGAATGAAACGGCGCGTGTTCTTGAGCAATTGAATAGTGTTATCGCACAATTAGACAACACCAGCGGCCAATTAAAACAGCAATCTGGCTCTATTATCCATACTATGGACCAATCGGCATTGCAGTTTACAGCCCTGTCACGTAACGGTACAGAAACTCTACTCAAACAAGCCGAGACGTTAGCGCAAGTAACAGCGCAGGCAGAGGCCCGGATCACCTCAACCGGCGACAAAATACGTGGTCACTTAAAACTAGTCAGCGACGCTGGTGAACAAACGGAGCAACAGGCCCGGCAACTGGCTGATGCTGCTGAATTTGCCTCGACACGCCTTGCTACCTTGCGTGATGGCATGTCTGAGACCGACAAAAACAGTCGCGGCGCTATGGCATCGATCAGCGCTCATATCGACGAAGTTCGCGCGACCCTGCAAAACGAGCTCAAGCAGCTTGCCGATACATCGCAATTGGCGGTACAGCAAGTTGCTGCCGCAACACAAAATCTCACGACACAGAGCGATTCGTTGCGCGCCAATCTTGCCAGCTCAGAATCGGCCCTTGTTCAGGCAGCCACACTGGTGCGTGACGAGACAGTCCAATTACCTGCCACGCTTGATCGCAGCACAGCACAAATTGAGGCTGCCGGCGAAGCGATCAAAAATCAAACGGCTGACGTTAATAATGCGCTTGTCGCTACAGCTGACAGATTTATCTCTGTCACGGGCGCCACGCGCGAAACTATGGTCGAGGAAATGCGCCGCGTTGGCACCGTTGCCGAAAGTGCCGATCAACTTCTCCGCCAATTCAACAAAAGCGTCGCTGAACAAATCAGCACGATCAAGCAAAGCACCACCCTACTCTCGACCGAACAGCAAGAACTGGTTGGTAAGGCAACCCAGACGATTGCCCAGCTTACAGCCGCTAGCGATCGATTGGCACAATTGCGCGGCGACGCCACGCAAACTGCTGAAAAGCTCGCACGTGAGTTCGATGCACTTGAGACGCGTGCGGCTTCGACCAGTCAACGCCTGTCGCAAACCGGCGACATCGTTGGCAAGCAAATGGATAACCTTGTTCAAGCCACACAGCGTGCCGAAGGTCAATTGCTCATCGCAAGCAATAGTTTCCGCGAACAGTTAGAGCGGGTCCGTTCAGGCGTCCAGACACAAATCGACGATATTAATCGTGGCCTCATGCAAATCACGGCGCAGCTCGAGCGCACCGGCAATACGTTGCGTTCAACGACGTCCGGTAGCCTTACCGACGTCGAAAAACTTTCCTCACGCTTTGATCAAAGCAGTAAGGAAGCCGTTACGCAGCTCACCGATAAGACTGCGCGCATGCGTGTCGCCACAGAAGACGTGGCGAGACTATTGGGCGGGTTTGGTGACCAGCTTGATGTCCTGCTTGACCGTCTCTCGATGGCCGGTGATGGCATTAAACGCCATGAAGGCGATCTCATTGCTCCACTGCAAACGGCTCTCTCGCATCTCTCTTCTGTCGCCGAACGCTTGGAAACGACCCGCACACTTACAGTCAATGTCAGCGAACAGGCGGTTGCCCGTCTTTCAGAAGTGGCCAATACCGTCGAACGTCAATTGTCGGGTTTGTCCGATGGCTCTCAGACGGCTACCGGCTTACTCCGTGGGGTTGGCCAAATCTATGGCGATCAAACCCAGTCGCTCAATAGCAGCGTCAATGAGGCCCAAGATCAGGTCAAGGCGATGAACGATATGATCGAGTCCATGCAACAACGAACCGATCGTTTACGCGTCACGCTTAAACTTCAGGGCGAGGAGCTCATGGGTTCGCTTGAGCAAATTCTGCAGCAACTGGCTAATGCCGGCGACACGATGGAAAACACGGTCGATCAGGTTCTGCAAGAAAAGGCTGCGAAGGGCCTACAGAAAATAGGCTAAAGAGCAGCGGATATCGGTTAGGGGTTGACTGTCCCACTGGATGGCTTACCACCCGGCGTATCAAGATTATATTGTTGAACTGGCGCTGGATTAGAACTTGGACCAGATGTTTGGATATGAGTTTGGACAGGGGCCTTATAAGCGCTGCCCATAGTCTGATTGGGCTCCACCTCAAAATGCACTTTTGTGATGTCATTTTCGGCGTGCGCTTCAATGTGTAAAGTTTCGTTTTCCCGTTGGTAGGTCTGGTTATCTACTTGCTGCCAGCCAAGTTGCGGTAGGCTGCGTTGATAAAAATGATAAACCTCATCGACATCAACCTTGCCCGCAGCGCTCGTATCGGCAATTCGACCCTGACGAGGAACAACAAAGAGCACGTCTTCATCGGAATCAATAGGCTTCATACCCTCTGGCAGCGGCAAATCATCGATCACGCTGGCGAACTGGGGAGGAGCTTGGTCTTTGTCTGCTGTGTCCGCAGCTTTGTTGATTTCAAGAGCCTCAAGAGAAGTGGCACCGGCCATCGTGACGACGGCAGCCACCGTTGCGACAAGCAGAAGTTTTTCGAGGGCCGTTAATTTCATGACTTAATCCTAGCGCAGCTTCTTTGGCGAAACAACGGGCTGCCTTACACTTGTTTGGTAGGGCAATAAAAACTGGACCGTCCTTGCTGTATAATTCGCCTTAGGCCTTTGCTGCCGTTCGCCTTACAAATACAGGCTGGGCAAAATTTTCCTTCGCGGCCATAGACAGCAAAGTGATTCTGAAAATAGCCAAGTTCGCCATTGGCCTGCACATAATCACGCAAGCTTGAGCCGCCCGCTTTTATGGCTGCGCTAAGAACTTTACGGATCGCCAAGACTAACTTTGCAAGCTCTGCCGCCTTACAGTTCCCAGCACGGCGCCGCGGGCTTATGCCCGCGTAAAACAACGCTTCGCATACATATATATTGCCGAGTCCGGCGATCAACCTTTGGTCCATGAGGGCTGCTTTAAGGCTTGATTTTTTGCCCTTCAACTTTTCTTGCAAAAAGGCCCGCGTCAGTTTTTTTCCGAGCGGCTCAATGCCCAGATGCCGCATTAACTTATGTTTCTCCAGATCTTTTTTTGCAATGAGGTCGCACAAACCGAATCGGCGCGGGTCATTGAAGCGCACAACTATGTCGTGGGTAAAATAAAATACAAGATGATCGTGTTTTTCGGCAGGCTTGCGATCGTGATGTGAAATAACAAATCGTCCCGACATACCGAGATGAACTAACAACACCTCACCATTATCCAACTCGATTAAAATATATTTGGCGCGGCGATGGATGGAAACAACCTGCTTGCCTTTTAACCGGGAAGGCAGATTTCTAGGCAATGGCGCACGTAAATCGGGGCGATGCTGCTTGACCTCCTCGATGCGCTCACCAAGAAGGACCTTGGCAAGACCACGGCAAACGGTTTCGACTTCGGGTAATTCAGGCACGGATTGCCTTTCCTTATGTTGGCTTTCCCCTATGGGTCCAGCTAGAATACATGGCATGACAGCGGCTAAACGCAAAACGCAATCAGACCAAAATCCCGAAGCTGAATGGTTCGGTTTCCGTCGCGTCGCGCCACAGAATAAGACCGCCTTGGTTCGAGAAGTCTTTGCTTCTGTCGCCGGCAACTATGATTTGATGAACGATGTCATGTCCGGCGGATTACACCGGCTATGGAAAGATCGTCTCGTCAGCCAGATTAATCCGCAAGCTAACCAAACTATTCTCGATGTGGCCGGCGGCACTGGCGATATTGCGCTGCGCTGTGCAAGACGAACACAAGGCAAAGCTGATATCATCGTCTGTGATATCAATCCCGCCATGATCGACGTGGGTCGCGCCAAAATGATCGACCATGGCATCCTAAAAGGCATAAGGTGGATTACAGGTAACGCCGAGGCCCTTCCGCTACCCTCCCTGAGCGTTGATATTTATTGCATTGCTTTTGGATTGCGCAATGTCACCCATATAGACAAGGCCCTCAAAGACGCCGCCCGCGTATTGCGCCCAGGTGGGCGCTTTTTCTGTTTGGAATTTAGTCCTGGCGTTCATAAGTCGATCAAGCCGTTTTATGAACGCTATTGTCTCAAGCTCTTGCCTCAACTGGGCGTGTGGGTCGCAAAAGACCGCCAAGCGTATCAGTATTTAGCCGAAAGCATCCAAAGATTTCCCGACCAAGCCGCTCTTGCTCAACGCATTGAAAATGCGGGATTGAGCCAAGTAAAATGGTTAAATATGGCCGGTGGGATAGCTGTGATCCATGAGGCATGGCGTCTATAACGAAAAAAGTGCTCCTTAAATCCTATAAAACCAAATAATATTGTTGTTTGTTGATCTAAAACATGCTAGTTATTAGTAATTAATTACTCATATTAGTGAGTGTTGTATGGATGTTGCCGTAGTATTTTCAATCGAGATTCTACCCTCAAACTCAGGCATCAAAGCTTCCTACGATGTAATGATTGGAAGATCCCTAGAGTTCCGTGCTGCGGCTTCAGAAAATACCCTCTCTCAAGATAATTCTCCCCTCGTGAATGAATGGCGCACTTTTATCTTCGACCATCATTTACAACCTGGAGACAGTACCGCACAAAAACTTGCCCTCGTCAGAGCTGCCAAATTATGGGTCAGCGAACACATCGCTGCCGACTATGAAAAAAGCGACGACGTCCACAAAGGCCTCTACACGAACGATCCTGAT
Source organism: Alphaproteobacteria bacterium (assembly GCA_013286365.1). Taxonomy (GTDB): domain Bacteria; phylum Pseudomonadota; class Alphaproteobacteria; order UBA9219; family UBA9219; genus JABDFY01. Next base: position 28,915 of record JABDFY010000007.1, on the reverse strand, counting down.
TATCTGCAAACCCCGTTTCAGACCCTCATCCGGCAAAAAGGTGTCTGCGGTGATCATGCAGCTTTGATCAGGGAGACCCTGAATGAAATGGGCTTCTCCAGAGATGATACAAGTTTGGTCATCGGTACGGTTCATCGCCCTGATAATACGATTGAGCGCCATATGTTAGCGATGATCACAATTGATGGTGAACGTTATGTCGTCAACAACGATCGTCAAGACACGCTTGAAGCTGATCCGGGCAACGACCCAATGGCCGTAGACATTATCTATGGCAGATTTATGCCTGAGACAGTATTAGTCGAGGCAACGCCAGCTCATGTAGAAAGAGCCTTTGACGCCTCATCAAGCACAATGACCCGCTTTGTGGGCCCCTTCAAAACTGCTCCTGTGGGTACTGCAACTGCATCTAGAGCTACAACTACAGCTTCAGCTACTAATGCAACGACGGGATCTGCTTTCACATTTAGCCCCCAACCCAATCGACCGGGGGTTGCTCAAGGATTAGCTCATTCGGCGCCAAGTTTTTCGCCATTGCAAACAATATCCAACATTCTAGCTAGCGCCAAGTCACCACGAGATATTGTTTGGGCATTACAAAAAGAACTCATAAAAACGGGACACATGAACGGAAGTGGGAAAGCGAGTGCTGACCGCCTCTTTGGCGGAATAACGCAGAATGCTTTTGCCAGCTATATCGGAAACGACACCCCCGAGGCCCAAGCTCTTCAATCACTGATTAGCAGCATCGATGTTTCAAAAAATGACTTTATCCTCCAGAACAAACAGCTGGTAGATGTGTTGAGGACAGCGGCATTGCCCCTTCCCCACCGGCATGCCAATGACGATCACCATCGAGACACACGCGTTTTCGCAAATGTTGCCAGGATCCAGCAGGCCTTGGGTTAAAGTAAAGCCAGCTTTAACTTGTCTTTCTCCAATTGACAGGCTATTAACACGGCCGCAGCGCGCCAGAGCCTTTGGACATGCCTGGCCGCAAACCCCTTAAATGGGGCCTCTAAACCATCAACAAAGGAACTTAAAATGCCCAAACTCAAGACCCACAGCGGGTCAAAAAAGCGCTTTCGCGTTACCGCGTCAGGTAAAGTGAAAGCCGGCGCCGCAGGCAAACGCCACGGCATGCGCAAACGCTCCCAGAAAATGAAGCGTACGGCCAGGCAGGGGATCATCCTGTTCAAGGCCGATGGCGAAAACATCGTCAAATATTTTCTGAATCAACACTAAGGAGTAGCAGCCATGGCACGCGTCAAACGGGGCACGACCACTCATGCCCGTCATAAAGAAATGGTCAAACTCGGCAAAACCTATCGCGGTCGCGCCAGCACTAATTTCCGTATCGCTATTGAGAAGGTTGAGAAGGCTCTGCGTTATGCTTATCGCGACCGCAAGGCACGCAAAGGTGAGTTTCGCGCGCTTTGGATCCAACGTATTAATGCCGGTGTACGTGAGCATGGTCTTACCTATGCCCGTTTCATCAATGGCTTAAAGCGTGCCGGAATTGCCCTCGACCGCAAACAGCTTTCCGAGTTGGCGGCAACCGAACCGGTGGCATTCAAGGCTTTGGTCGATCAAGCACAAAAGGCTTTAAAAGCTTAATCTCAGCCAAGACCATCCTGGCTTTCGCTGGGATAATGTCGATGGTATGGTTTGCGCTATTGATCCTAGCGCCTAGAGAATGATGATGTCCGAAGCCGCCGCACTCAAAAAAAGCCAAGACGAGCTGAGCATCCTTAAAGAGGAATTCTCAGCCGCCATTGCAACAGCTAAGGATGCAGCGGCACTCGATGAAGTGCGCGTCAGTGCGCTTGGCAAAAAGGGGCGCATTACTGAGCTGCTCAAGACACTAGGCGCGCTCGCACCCGAGATTCGTAAAGAAAGAGGGGCTGCTCTTAATATTCTCAAAGATGAAATTTCATCTAAACTTGAAGCCCGGCAAAAAGAATTATCGCACGCCGAACTCAACACGCGGCTTGAAAAAGAACGCATTGACGTAACCCTACCCGTCCGGCCGCAACCCGATGGCCGCGTGCATCCGATCTCTCAAACCATAGACGAAATCGTCACACTTTTCGGTGCCATGGGGTTCACTGTCGCTAAGGGCCCCGATATCGAAAGTGATTATTATAATTTCACGGCACTCAATATCCCGCCCGATCACCCGGCTCGCGACATGCAGGCAACTTTTTATCTGCCGCATCAGGGCGAACATCCCACGGTTCTTCGCACACAAACTTCGCCCGTACAGATCCGTACCATGATGAAAGAAAAACCGCCCATACGCGTTATAGCGCCCGGTCGCACCTATCGCTGTGATTACGATATGACCCACACGCCCATGTTTCATCAAGTCGAAGGACTTGTGATTGATGAAAAAATACATATGGGGCATCTTAAGGGCTGCCTGATGGATTTCCTGCGCAGCTATTTTGGTATCAAGGATTTACCGATACGCTTTCGCCCGTCCTACTTTCCATTCACTGAGCCAAGCGCTGAAGTTGACATCGGTTGCTCACGCAAGAGCGGAGAGTTGAAATTAGGAAATGGCGGTGATTGGCTCGAGATCCTTGGTTGCGGCATGGTGCATCCGAATGTACTGAAGAATTGCGGTATCGATGCCGAACGCTATCAGGGCTTCGCTTTCGGAATGGGCGTTGAGCGCATCGCCATGCTGAAATATGGCATTCCCGATCTACGTACTTTCTTCGAAGCCGATTTACGTTGGCTCAAACATTATGGCTTTCTCCCACTTGATATTCCCAATCCTGCTTTGGGCAGTAACGGGACCACTGCCAGATAGAATGGGTAACTTTTGTCCGCTTTGTATAAAATAGCAGGTGTCGTTGTCGGCGCCTTTCTTCTGGTTTTATGCATCTGTGGCGTCGCACTCTGGACAGTGGGCTGTGTATTTATGGTGACTTTGCTCCCTTTTTCTATCGACAAGTATATTAGCCGCTGGCTGAATGGCTGCGTCTATGCTTGGGAGTTTTTTATCTCGGTCATCGCTGTATTTTTTCAACCCAAAAAGCCGGTCATTCCGACCAACAAAAAAGTTTATCAACGGGAGACGTTGCCTTGAAGTTCACCCTGTCCTGGCTGAAACAGCATCTTGATACGTCAGCTTCTTGCGAGGCTATTTGTGACAAGCTCACCGCCATCGGCCTTGAAGTCGAAAAGGTCGAAGATCGTAGTAAAGCGCTGGGCCCCTTTATCATTGCGCATGTATTGAAGGCCGATAAGCACCCCGATGCCGACAGACTAAAAGTATGCATTGTCGACACTGGTAAGGAAAAACTTCAGGTCATTTGCGGCGCACCGAATTGTCGTGCCGGTATAAAGGCTGTCCTCGCCAGACCAGGCGATGTTATGCCCGATAGTGGCGAAGTCTTGAAAAAAGGCGTTATTCGCGGCGTCGAATCACAAGGCATGTTGTGCGCAACTGATGAACTAAAGCTAATTGATGAAGAAACGGACGGCATCATAGAATTGCCTGACAATGCGCCTATCGGAAAATCCTATGCCGAATGGTCGGGCTTGAATGACCCCGTTATCGAAATCAATCTCACACCCAATCGCCCCGATTGCGCAGGCGTGCGCGGAATTGCCCGCGACCTGGCCGCTGCCGGCATCGGCAAACTTAAAGCGCTTGAGATTAAGTCAGTTAAAGGCAAGGAACAGAGCCGCATAAAGGTGAGGCTTGAGTTCCAAGCCGATACGAAAAAGAACTGTCCACACTTCGTCGGTCGCCTTATTCGCAATATTAAAAACGGGCCAAGCCCACAATGGTTGCAAGACCGGCTACGCGCCATTGGCTTAAGGCCCATCTCGGCCTTGGTTGATATAACCAATTATGTAACGATTGATTTGGCGCGACCTTTGCACGTCTTCGATGCCAAAAAAATAAGAGGCAATTTATGGGTTCGTCCAGCACAGGGTGGTGAGAAAATTGCCGCACTGAACGGTAAAACATACATTCTTAATAGCGGTATGACGGCCATTGGCGACGATAGCGGTGTACTCAGTATTGCAGGCATTATGGGCGGGCAATCAAGTTCGTGCGATGAGGCCACCGGCGATGTTTTTATCGAAAGCGCCTATTTCGATCCGGCGCGGACGGCACAAACAGGGCGGGCCTTACAAATAATTTCGGATGCACGTTACCGTTTTGAGCGGGGCATTGACCCTTCGTTCACACTACCTGGCGCTGAAATTGCCACACAGTTGATACTCGAGTTTTGTGGGACGGCGGATACTGTCGTCAGCGATATGGAAATTGCCGGTAGCGCTCCCAGCACGGCACGCACTATTTCTTTTGATGTCAAAAAATGTGGGGCGCTGGTAGGCGTCGATGTTCCAGAATCCGAACAAATCCAAATTCTTACGGCTCTTGGTTTTGAAGCAAAAAGGCTAAACGCCATAGGCGTGCCCAGTTGGCGACCGGATGTTGAGGTTCCAGCCGATCTCGTCGAGGAAATTATTCGCATTAAAGGATACGACAACATCCCAACCTCCTCTCTCGAGGTGCCGCGCATGATGCCTGCTTCGGCAATCGATATATATGATTGGCGCAGCAATATGGCTAAACGCGTCCTGGCATCACAAGGTCTGATGGAAGCTGTCACATGGTCCTTTATGCCAAGCATGGTCGCTGTATTTTTTGGTGAGATTAATCCTGATCTGCGCCTGCTTAATCCTATTAGTGCCGAGCTTGATGTCATGCGACCATCCCTACTCGGTAATTTAGTGATGGCAGTAAAACGCAATGCCGATCGTGGCTTTGCTGATGTTGGGCTCTTTGAAGTTGGTCCCACTTACAAAAATGCGACACCGGAAGGACAAAGGCTGGTGGCGGCAACTTTGCGTGCCGGTGCCACGCCGCGCAATTGGGCTACGGCTGCGCGTAACTTTGATGTCTATGATGCCAAAGCGGACGCCTTAGCTGTTCTTGGCACCTGTGGCGCGCCGATCAATTCCCTTCAAATCACAGCAGACGCCCCTGCATGGTACCACCCCGGGCGCTCTGCTTCCTTGCGTCTTGGTCCAAATCTCTTGGGCCATTTTGGCGAAATTCATCCCGCCTTACTTGCCGCTTGTGGCGCCGAAGGTCCGATGACGGGATGTGAGATCTGCCTCATTTCGATACCACTAAGCCGCAACACAAGTACGGCTAAAACCTTGTTAAAAACAGAACCACTCCAACCAGTCGCACGTGATTTTGCTTTCTTGGTTGATCGTTCGGTTTCATCCGACAAACTCGTCAAGGCGATTAAAAGCGCCGATAAAAATCTAATCCGCGATGTGATTGTGTTCGACGTTTACGAGGGAAAGAACGTCGCACAAGAGAAAAAATCTATTGCGTTGAGTGTTATACTGCAACCGACAGAGCGCACGCTTACCGACGCCGAGCTTGAGGATATCAGCTCACGCATTGCTACAATTGTCGCGAAAAGTACCGGCGCTGCGCTACGTAGTTAAAGTTTTAAATTTATGGCCGAAAAATGGCGAGTGGTAATAAGTTGACCGGAAAATTCAAACCTATGGGGAGGTGAATCCCATTGGATTCATTGCCTTATGCAACGTATTTTTGATTTCGATCAAAAATTAGTTTGGGTGCCGTTGCAATTGTGCCACGGCAGGGCAATCAATTGTTAATCCAAAGAAATTTCCCGTTTTGGCCCTTGATTCAAGTCATGACTCCGACTACTTTCCCCTCAGATTGACGTTTTGCCAATGCGTAGTGGCAAGGGCTAATCCAAGGTGTTGTGTTTCGACCTTATCGCCTAGGTTTCGCACAGCATCGATCCGCAAACATACATCTTGGCTAAGACGGAAATAAAGTTTTTCAGTTTCTCGTCTCAATCCGCCAGAGGTTCACGAAGGGGGTAACGATGTTTAAGAAGTTTTTGTGCCTTATGGCGGCACTCGTATTAGTAGCTGCTTGCGACACGACCGGTGAAAACGGCGGCGCTGGCAGCATGAACGGTGCTAATGGTGGTGGCGTTGGTCATAATGGCCCGGTCCATCCCGGTACTCAGGAAGATCTCGTTGTTAATGTAGGAGACCGCGTATTTTTCGCGTTCAACGAATCCGACCTGACACCTGAAGCACGTGCAACTCTAGATCGTCAATCAGCTTGGTTGAAGAAGTACGCCACTGTTAGAGTGACCGTCGAAGGTCATTGTGACGAACGTGGTACACGTGAATACAACCTGGCATTGGGCGAACGTCGCGCTACAGCAATCAAGAATTACCTCGTTGCCGATGGCGTCAAGGCTGATCGCGTCAAGACCATCAGTTATGGCAAAGAACGGCCAGCTGTACTCGGTAGCAACGAAGCTGCTTGGGCTCAGAACCGTCGTGGTGTCACTGTCGTAACACCATAAAGTAGCCGTAAGGCAGGCTTTTCAAAGGCCGTGACCCAAAAAGGTCACGGCCTTTACTTTTTCTTCTGCTTGCCTTTGACTTTTTCAATACGGGCGCTACTTTTCCTTATCTCATCGCCTGTCAACTTAGACATGGAAGTGCGCCCTTGCTCCGTTCTTTTCCTCATCACATAAATTTACTCGGGTGCATTATTATTGCCCTGCTGTTAACGCTAACGCAGGCGCAGGCGCAGCAGCAGCTGCCTGGCACAGGCCCTAATTACGAAACGCGATTGTCGTCAATCGAAGATCAATTGCGTACCTTAACTGGAAAAGTCGAAGAACTGGACTATGCGACACGCCGGCTGGATCAATCCCTACAGCGGTTACAAACTGATTACGATGCACGAATTTCTAAACTAGAGACGGCCGTGCAGGCACAAGCCACGGCTGTCGCGACGCCCGTAGTTCCGCCGGCGACCCAGACGCCACCACCACCAACCAATATTCAGACACAACAGCAACCCGCAAGCAGTGAAACAGCTCCAACAGAAGCTAATGGCACATTGGGGGCAATCAAAATGCAAGACGGCAGAGTTACCGGCGCCGTTAATAACCCCCAGGCGCCGCCACTACCTAACACACCACCTGACTATGGTTTGACGGCGCAGGAGCAATATGATCGCGCTTTTAGTCTTTTGCGTGAGGCCAATTACGATGAAGCGGAGAAAGCCTTCAAGATCTTCATCGATAAAAACCCTCAGGATAAACTGATCGATAATGCCAAATATTGGTATGGCGAAACTTTTTACGTGCGCGGTAAATTTAATGATGCTGCTGTAGCCTTCGCTGACGCCTACCAGCAAAACCCAAAGGGCACCAAGGCACCTGACAGCCTACTTAAGATGGCTATGTCATTAAATGCTGTCGGTAAGACCGACGATGCCTGTGCCACCCTCGAATCCCTTAAAAACAAATATCCAAACGCCCCAACAACGGTAAGGTCGCGTGCCGAACAGGAACGTGCCCAGATGAATTGCGGAAAAAACTAGGCGTTAGGATATTAGAATAATTTGCCCTTGCCGCAGAATAGGGTCAAATTAGACGAATGCAACCCAAACCGCGCCCTATCGAAGCACTTGCAAACGCAGACACTGCTAGCTGCGAGCCTTTAAGCACAGCCGATTTTGATGCATTTATGGAACCGTTTACACCTTTTTCTAGCCGCATTGGCGTAGCCGTATCAGGCGGACCTGACAGCATGGCCTTAGCCTGGTGTCTAAAAAGCTGGTCTTCTCGTCATCGCCATGAAGTCACTGCGCTCATTGTTGACCACGGATTACGGATCGGATCAGCAGCAGAAGCAGAACGGGTAAAAAACGAATTGTCTTCCTTGGATCTCACAAGTGAGATTTTACTTTGGCAGCATTCGCCCGTTACCACACGTCTACACGTGACAGCGCGCAAAGCACGGTACCGGCTGCTCATTGAGGCTTGCCAACGACTTGGCATTCGCGACTTATTTTTGGCGCATCAGCTTGAAGATCAAGCCGAAACTATTCTCATGCGTCTAGCCAAGGGTAGCGGCATCGATGGACTCGCCGGCATGTCAGGTCAAAATATTATCGATGGTACACGAATCGTTCGGCCATTGCTCAACGTTTCGAAAGAGCGTTTGATGACAACTTGTCGTACAGCTAAGTTGTTCTATGTCACTGATCCTAGCAATTCGTCAGATAAATTTGCACGCGGCCGGCTACGACGTGTATTACCTATACTTAAAGAAGAAGGGCTAAGTATCGATCGGTTGGTAGATTTAGGTTCGCGCGCACGTGAAGCTAAAGAGGCCCTCGATCATTACACGATAGCCCTTTTGACTGTCGCTTCGCGTCTCGACGGCGCCGGCGTACTGCGCTTCGATATCGAGCATTTGCGATCAACTCCATCCGCCGTCGCCCAACGCGCCTTAAGCTTATGCCTACAATCAGTACATAGCGAAGATTATCCGCCGGAACGCAGTGCCTTGCTGCGTCTCTTTAAGGCATTGATCGACGATAAAGATATGCCGCCACGCACTTTACATGGCTGTCTTGTGTCTAAGTCGGCAAGATACGCTACAATCACGCGTGAGTTTTCTGCTATCAAAGACAGTCAAAATATTTGTGTCGGTGAAACCATTGTTTGGGATCAACGTTGGCGAGTCAGTTTGGCCCATGACGACAAACCATGTGAGGGCGAGCAAGAAAAAATTGGCGGCGCTAATCTTAGCCTTGCGCAGACAGATAACTCACAGGTAAAGAACGTTGGTTTGTACAGCTCTCACTTAAAGGGCTACACCATCGCTGCCTTAGGCAACCCCACGCATAACCAACTTGATCGTCTAGCCCCTGATTTGCGCCATATTGTTCCGCAGGGCCGAGCCCGTGCTGCCCTGCCCGCGCTGTGGCTAAATGGAGAATTAGCCTTAATTCCGTCTTTACCACACACGCCCACTATCTCAGGTGCTGGTGCCATAGTTTTGACAGAGTGGCCGCCTAGCCTACATTTTATTGACGCAAAGCACTGAATTTGTTTGGATTCTTGCGGTATTGTAACCGCGTTAACATTTACTATATCTTTATCCTGAAGGCGGAGAATACCTGGTTCGAGGAAATACCGCCGGCGCTATCCCTTCGAAAGGTTTGCACTTGAACAATATCGGTAAAAATATCTGCCTTCTGATCGTCATTGTGCTTTTGCTTATTGCGCTTGCCAATATGTTTCAGGGCACGAACAGCATGCAAACGCAGACGATGATGCCGTTCAGCGACTTCATGAGTCGCGTTGACGAGGGCAAGGTATCCGATGTCACCATTAAAGGTCATATCGTTAACGGCCATTTGACCGAAGCTGGCGCAGCATTTTCAACCTATTTGCCGGATGACACAAACGTCACCGACAAACTTATGGCAAAAAATGTCAAGATCATCGCGCAACCTGACGACAGTAACTCGCCCGGCGTCTGGGGTTATTTTCTCAACTATCTGCCCTTCATCATCATGATAGGTGCCTATATTTTCTTCATGCGCCAAATGCAGGGTGGTGGTGGAAAAGCAATGGGCTTTGGCCGTAGTCGTGCAAGATTGCTAACTGAAAAAACTGGCCGCGTCACTTTCGACGATGTTGCCGGTGTCGACGAAGCCAAACAAGAACTCCAGGAAGTTGTCGATTTTCTGAAAGATCCGCAGAAGTTTCAAAAGCTCGGTGGAAAAATTCCAAAAGGCGTACTCCTTGTCGGACCGCCTGGCACAGGTAAAACACTTGTCGCACGGGCCGTCGCCGGCGAAGCCAACGTGCCATTTTTTACAATTTCCGGTTCGGACTTTGTTGAAATGTTCGTTGGCGTCGGCGCGAGTCGTGTACGTGACATGTTCGAGCAAGGTAAAAAGCATGCCCCCTGCATTATCTTCATCGACGAAATAGATGCGGTTGGCCGTCATCGCGGCGCCGGTCTCGGAGGCGGTAATGACGAGCGCGAACAGACGCTCAATCAATTGCTCGTCGAGATGGATGGCTTTGAGGCCAATGAAGGCGTCATACTCATCGCTGCCACCAACCGGCCTGACGTACTCGATCCCGCGCTCTTGCGGCCCGGTCGCTTTGATCGGCAAGTTGTCGTTCCTAACCCCGATATCTTGGGCCGTGAGAAAATTCTCAAAGTCCACATGCGGAAAGTGCCGCTGGCCAACGATGTTGATGCGCGCGTTATTGCGCGCGGCACACCTGGATTTTCTGGCGCCGATCTTGCCAACCTTGTGAACGAAGCTGCTTTGATGGCAGCAAGAGCCAACAAATCTGTGGTTGGCATGTTCGAGCTGGAATCCGCTAAGGATAAGGTTTTGATGGGTGCCGAACGTCGCTCGATGGTGATGACTGAGAAAGAGAAAGAACTGACGGCCTATCACGAGTCAGGACATGCTTTAGTAGGTCTTAATGTGCCACAAAGCGATCCCTTGCATAAAGTTACTATCATTCCGCGCGGCCGCGCCCTTGGTGTAACCATGAATTTGCCCGAGAGGGATAAATACGGCCATACAATTACCGAACTAACATCGAAGATTGCGATGATGTTCGGCGGCCGCGTTGCTGAAGAGCTGATCTTTGGCAAAGAAAATGTCACAACCGGGGCAAGCAGCGACATCCAGCAGGCAACCGCCATCGCTCGACGCATGGTGATGGAGTTTGGCATGTCAGATAGGCTGGGGCGTGTGCGTTATAATGCTAACGAGCAAGAGATTTTTCTGGGTCACTCGGTCGCGCAACAACAAAATGTATCAGAAGCCACTGCACAAATTATCGACATGGAAGTCCGTCGCCTGATCGAGGAAGCCGAAAATAAGGCACGCGAAGTACTGACGACACATATCGACGATCTGCATAAGATCGCTAAAGCCTTGCTAGAATACGAAACACTGACCGGCGAAGAAGTGCAGGCGCTGTTGCGCGGTGAGCCGATTGTACGTACCGAAGACAATCAACCACCCCAAACCAAAGCCCCTGTAACGGGTAAACGCAGCTCAGTTCCCGCCACGTCGCCGGAGCATGAAAGTGGCCCCATGACACCGGCACCGCAAGCTTCGCGCTCGATTGTGGTTTAATCCAATCCATGCCGTAAAGGCCTGCTGCGCATAAGGTAAATTCTAAATTCTCCGATCTTTGCTTGCCTAATAATCAATTGAGGGTGTAAGCCCTTCACTAGTCATGCGCTTTTATAATTACCTTAAACAAAACCTTTTCATCGCCCCTTACCCACTGTTGCCGTTAGCAGTGTTTACGTATTTCGTTCTGTGTTTTCTGCTGGATCCCAACAGCACATTTCGAACACACCAATTATTGGATCCCGATGATTACATGCGGCTCAATCAAGCCATCAACTGGCTGCAAGGACAAGGTTGGCATGACCTTAGCCATCCGCGCCTTAGTCCTGGCGAACATGTTTCAGTCAATTGGTCACGATTAGTCGATCTACCAATTGTTTTCTTTATGCTGCCCTTCGTTCAATGGCTGGGGATACAGAACGCGGCACTTATCGCATCTTTCATCGTACCAATTACCTTGTTTGGATTATTGCTGGCTGTAATGACAAGCGTTGCGCGGCCCCTGATTGGAAAAGACCGCGCCAATCTGGCGGCAGTTATGCTGCTGTTCATGCCGGCGATATTATTCAATTTTTCGCCGGGACGGGTCGATCATCATGGCTATCATCTTTTGGTCAGTGGTTTTGGCCTTTTGTGCCTTGAGCGCCTTATGCTTTGCAGACGCGGCTTTATACCTGCCATTGCAGGAGGCATCGTATGGGCCTGCGGACTTTGGATTGGCGCCGAATGCCTGCCCTGGCTCATTATTTTCTGTTCGTGTCTGACTATCTACGCAAGTTGGCGCGGCGGGGTTATCCTGCGTAACGCAGCACTTTTTGGCCTAACCCTGGCTTTGGCGAGCACGGCTCTTTTGCCGTTGGCCGTTGCACCCCAGGAATTTAGCAATTTTACGATCACCTGGTTCTCTGCAGCTTACACAATTTTTTCTGGGTTGATCGGGCTTGTTTTTATTCTCGGCTGGCTGCTGGGACGTAAAGTTGAAAAAATATGGCTCCGTATGATGCTCATGGCGATCCTCGCGCTCTTGTCTGCGATAGTATTCTTTGCCCTCGTACCGGAGGCTTGGCGTGGGCCCTATGCCGATTTTGACGTCATTACATCGTCACTCATTCTCGATAATGTCAGCGAAGCCCAACCTTTTTTAGCGGCCCTCCACCTTCATATTTACAATCCAAAAACTTTTCTCTTTGCCATACCGGCATCTCTCCGCACCATATTCTTGCCTTTCTTCGGCCTCATAATCGTCGGCTATAATGTCGTTCGCACCTTTGGTCGTCGTCGCCAGTTGTGGATTATGCACGGCGCCTTTTTAGTGCCTGCATTATTGCTGACATTGTTCTGGCAGCTAAGAGTTTCCTATTTCGCTCAACTATTCAGCCTTGTGCCGGTGAGTTGGTTGCTATGGGTTTGGTGGGATGTCATTGCCACAAGACTAAGCGCGCGGCCACGCTTTTGGGCCGAGGTCATTGCCTTCTTATGCCTTGGCGGGCTGCCGGTTGTATTGTTGCCGGACATGGCTACCGGAGCAGCACTCTATCCTGATCTGCTATTCTTTCCGGCGGCACATCCCGCCTCTGCCTGCCCGCTTATCCGCGCCAGCGAGTTTCTCTCGGCACCATGGGGTTACGGCGATCATCCAAGAGTGATACTTGCTGGCATGGACGATGGACCGGAATTGCTTTTTCGCACACCTCACATGGTGTTAGCGGCACCCTATAATGTGCATGGAAATCGTGATGTTTTTGATTTCTTTAATGCGCGTAATGAGGCCGATGCCCTGACTATTCTGCGCCGCCGTCATGTAGACCTTGTCTTGGTCTGCCGCCATATAGCGGCCTACTATGCCGGCTTTAGTGACAAAAACCCCTTCGGTTATATCCAAACTGACAATAATGGGTTTCTGCACGTCCATAGCAGCAAGGATCATTTGACCATGATCGAGAAACTTGTCGGCGAAGCACCAATACCGTCATGGCTTAAGCCGGTTGAGATCGTCCTCGATAAAGACTATCTTCTATTCGAAGTACATTTACCCAAAAACTCGAGCCCAAAATGATACGCAAGCTCTTTGGCACCGACGGCATTCGTGGCCGCGCCAATCAAGAACCGATGACGGCTGAAACCGCGTTAGCCGTTGCTATGGCGGCGGCCGGTTTGTTTCGTCGTGGCGAACATCGCCACCGCGTTGTCATTGGCAAAGATACAAGGCTTTCTGGTTATTTGCTGGAACCGGCATTGACCGCCGGATTTATCGCCAAAGGCATGGATGTGATCTTGCTTGGACCATTGCCAACACCGGCCGTTGCTATGCTCACGCGCAGTCTGCGTGCTGATCTTGGTGTGATGATATCAGCCTCGCACAACCCGTATCAAGATAACGGCATCAAGTTATTTGGTCCCGATGGCAGCAAATTATCGGATGAGCTCGAAAGGCAAATTGAGAAACGCATGATCGAAGGATCGAAAGACGATCACGCACCAGCCGAAGCATTAGGACGCGCAAGTCGCCTTGATGATTCCATTGGCCGATATGTCGAATATGTCAAAGCTACATTTCCCAATGGCCTGCGCCTTGATGGGTTGAAGATCGTCGTCGATTGCGCCAATGGGGCCGCTTACAAAGTAGCGCCTGAAGTCTTGTGGGAGTTGGGCGCGGAAGTGATCCCCATCGCTGTGCATCCCGATGGCCGCAACATCAACGATCGTTGTGGTGCGACACATCCTGAGTTGATGCAAGAAGCAGTCCTGTTACATCAGGCCGATGTTGGTATCGCACTTGACGGTGATGCTGACCGCTTGATCATGGCCGATGAGAATGGACAGCGAATTAATGGCGATCAATTGATGGCTCTTATTGCACAATCTTGGGCAAAAGCCGGGCGGCTTAAGAATAATGCAATCGTCGCAACCGTTATGTCCAATCTGGGGCTTGAGCGGTTCTTAAAATCACAAAATATAGCACTTTATCGTACGCCGGTCGGCGATCGCTATGTAGTCGAGGGCATGCGCGCGCAAAACTGTAATGTTGGTGGCGAACAATCGGGCCACATTGTACTCAGCGATTACAGCACAACCGGGGACGCCCTGATTGCAGCCCTTCAGGTTTTGGCTGTCATCCGCGAACAAAATCGCAAAGCCAGCAAGGTATGCAATTTGTTTAAACCGCTCCCGCAATTCTTAAGCAATGTGAAAGCCTCGGCCGAGATTCTTGATAGGCCAACTATTCGCGCCGCTATAAAGAATGCAGAAAACAAACTAAATGGTAGCGGTCGCATACTTATTCGCCAATCCGGTACAGAACCCCTGATCAGGGTTATGGCCGAAGGTGATGACGAGAAACTAGTCCAAAGCCTGGTGAGCGAAATTGCTACGGCAATTAAAGATGAAGCCGCATAGGGCGTTTGCGATTATTTACTGGTTTTTGACAGAGGCAATTGACGGCAGCCACTTATTTTGATTAGTCTCGATGCGGGTGCAGTTCCCCACCGAACTGTTTTTTTATAAGAGCCTTTTCTATGTCTGTGTCGTTGCCTGCGAAGCCTAATCTTCGTCCCGTTTCGCCAAATTTTTCCTGTGGCCCCTGCGCAAAACATCCCGGTTGGTCTTACGGCAATCTCCAAAGCGACTCGCTTGGCCGGTCGCACCGCGCAAAAATGCCAAAGGAACGCCTCAAGAAAGTTATTGAAGATACCAAGACACTTCTTGATCTGCCTCAAGACTATATTGTCGGCATTATGGGTGGTTCTGACACGGGTGCCATTGAAGCTGCCCTATGGACCCTGCTTGGCCCGCGACCGGTTGATGTTTTCGCTTGGGATGCCTTTGGCAAAGACTGGGTAACCGACACGACCAAGCAGTTGAAAGGTCTTAAGGTCAACACATTTGTCGCCGACTATGGTCATCTGCCTGATTTGAAGCAGGCCAACCCCGATCATGATATTGTCTTCACATGGAACGGTACATCTTCAGGCGTTGCCGTACCTCATGGCGATTGGATCAATGAGAACCGTCAAGGCCTAACAATTTGTGATGCAACATCAGCCGTGCTTGCGATACCCATGCCATGGACGAAATTGGACGTCATCACATTCAGTTGGCAAAAAGTGCTCGGTGGCGAAGCGCAGCACGGTATGCTGATCCTGTCCCCGCGCGCCGTTGCGCGCCTTGAAATGCATACACCGAGCTGGCCGGTACCAAAACTTTTCCGTATGACCAAAGAAGGCAAGCTTAACAAGGGGATCTTTGAGGGTGAAACCATCAATACCCCTTCTATGATGTGCGTTGAAGATGCCCTCGATGCCATGAAATGGGCCCAAGTCAACGGGGGCCAGAAGGGCATGATCGCACGCACAGAAGCTAATTATAAAGCCCTCAAAGATTGGGTCGAACGCACCCCTTGGATAGACTTTCTACCGACCGATCCCGCTATTCGCTCGCCGACATCTGTGTGTTTGAAGCTTACCGACCCTGCTTTTGTAAAACTCGGCAAGGATGATCAAGCCGCGTTTTGTAAAAAGCTGACTTCCTTGTTGGAAAAAGAAAACGTTGCCTATGATATTAATTCTTATCGCGACGCTCCTCCGGGGTTGCGCATTTGGTGCGGCGCTACCATTGATGCGCACGATGTCGTTGCTCTGACGGCTTGGCTTGATTGGGCTTTTAGCCAATGCCGGGCGGAATTAAAGGTGGCCGCATGAGCAAGCCCAAGGTTCTCATCTCGGACGCGCTTTCACCTCGTGCCGTAGAAATTTTTCGCAACCGCGGAATCGATGTCGAACAAAAAATCGGACTCAAACCCGAAGAGATCAAAGCTATCATCGGCAATTATGATGGTTTAGCTATCCGCTCTTCGACGAAGGCAACGAAAGATCTACTTGCTGCGGCGACGAAGCTGAAGGTGATTGGCCGCGCCGGCATCGGTGTCGATAATGTCGATGTCGCGGCCGCTACCGCCCGTGGCATTGTGGTCATGAATACACCCTTTGGTAATTCGATCACGACAGCCGAACATGCTATTGCGCTATTGTTTGCCTTGGCACGGCAGCTGCCTGCCGCAAATACATCTACCCATGCTGGCAAATGGGAAAAATCGAAATTCATGGGTGTTGAGCTTTATGGCAAAGTGCTTGGCGTTATTGGTTGCGGCAATATTGGCTCTATCGTTGCTGACCGTGCCCTTGGTCTCAAGATGAAGGTCATCGCTTATGACCCCTACCTGTCACCGGCACGCGCGCAGGAGTTGGGAGTAGAAAAAGTCGAACTGGTGGATCTATTTCCACGCGCCGATTTTATAACCCTACATACGCCAATGACGGAACAGACACGCAACATTATCAACGCCGAAACATTGGCTAAATGTAAAAAAGGCGTGCGTATAATTAATTGCGCACGTGGCGGCTTAATTGTTGAGGCTGATCTTAAAGCGGCCTTGGCAAATGGCCAGGTTGGTGGTGCTGCTATTGACGTATTTACCGATGAGCCAGCCAAAGAAAATATTCTGTTTGGTATTGAAAATGTCGTGTGTACGCCACATCTGGGTGCTTCGACGAACGAAGCGCAAGAAAATGTAGCCCTTCAAGTTGCCGAACAAATGAGCGATTTCTTGCTGACCGGCGCCGTCACCAACGCGCTTAATATGCCGTCGGTTTCGGCCGAAGATGCACCTAAGTTAAAACCTTATATGAAACTGGCTGAACAACTTGGCGGATTTGCCGGACAAATATCCTCGGGTGCCATAAAATCGGTTGTTATTGAGTATGAAGGGCACGCTGCAACGCTCAATATACGCCCGCTCACAAACATTGTACTGATGGGTCTCCTGCAACCAGCCTTCGATTCCGTCAACATGGTCAATGCGCCGCTCACTGCCCGCGAAGCCGGCATTGAGGTAAGCGAAATTAAACATGAACGCGAAGGCGATTATCATACGTTGGTGCGACTTAAAGTTGAAACCGACAAAGAAAAAATTCAAATTGCTGGCACACTCTTTAGCGGCAAACCGCGCTTGGTAGGTATCGATGATGTTATATTGGAAGCCGAGCTAACCCCGCGTATGCTTTTTGTGCGCAACGAAGATAAGCCTGGCTTTATCGGCCGCCTTGGCACCAAGCTCGGCGAAGCGAAAATTAACATCGCTAATTTTAATCTCGGGCGTAGTCAGCCGGGAGCCAATGCTGTCTGTCTTGTTTCTGTCGATGGTGACATTGCAGCAGCATTACTTGGCGAAATCAAAAAACTTCCGGGCGTCGTTAATACCTTCGGGCTCACTTTTGTAGGTTAATTTGGCCTTATTTACCGTCTGAAAACTTAGCCTAACATATTGTCTTACCAAGAAATTTTGGTGTCAGTTTTTAGTCTATTTATTAACTTATATACATCTTATTTACTTTCAAGTAATTAGTTTCACAAAATTTTGTTATAAGTAATGCCTTATTGGGTAATACGAATTGGGTAGCACGAAAAAATTTGGAGATATGGAAATGGGAACAATCAAAGTTGGCGTCGCTGCCGCAACCGAATGGCTAGAAGAATATTGGAGAAAACATTTAACCAAGCGCTGGCAGCACAGTCTCGCTGCGTTTTATCATGTCGATGTCCCGGACGACCATAAGCATCTTTTTCATCTCGGTATTACACATATGGGGTGGACCAGAGATCCTGCAGATAAAAAATTTGGCGATAGTTTACATATAATTTTGGGCCATGCAGATGACAAAATTGTCGTTCGCAAAGATAGCATTAGCTTGCACGGCATAGCCGCCGAAGCGCCTCAAACCATCATAGCATCCTTACACGAAACCAGTGCCCGCATGGGGAGAAAACGTACTCAAGGAATTGAAATTGATGGAACAGATGAGTTTAAACTAAATGCTTGGAGCTTAGCCACCGCTATGGGGCTTAGGGTTGTTAATTTTGATCCTCTACGTGATTTTCCTGGTCTTGCAGGTCGTCCTGACGCTGAAGCTTTCTTGCAGGAGCGACTAACCGCAGCTCGGGTACAAGTTGAACACGCGAATTTGCCTCGTAAGAATAACTCGAGATTTGCCTTTAGAAATGCTTCGCTTCCTACTAGGGTCACCCGGACTATCTTAAAACACGCCGGGACGGCGATGACTGGTGTAATAAATAGACGCCGGCCCACGACGGCAAGACAGCGTGTTGCACCATCGTTAGACCTTACAGGCACCTGAGACGCCGTTTTGGCTTAAAAATGCCCATAGTTGAATAGAGACGACTGGCAAGTCATTTCGGATCTGTTTTTCTTTCAGAAAATTGCTTGAATTAAAATGCTAAATCCGCCAGCGTCGCTTGGATTGCTAGCAAGCGGCGCGAGGATTACAGAAAAGTATGAAAAATGTTGCGGTGGTCGGCGCCCAGTGGGGTGACGAAGGCAAAGGTAAAATTGTCGATTGGTTGTCAAAACGCGCCGATGTCGTGGTGCGGTTTCAGGGCGGACACAATGCCGGCCACACCCTTGTCATTGATGGTGCTACTTATAAGCTAAGCCTATTACCCTCAGGGGTCGTACGAAGTGGCAAACTTTCTGTCATTGGCAACGGCGTCGTTATCGATCCGTGGGCCCTTCTGAAAGAAATTGATGCTATCCGTGAAAAAGGTGTCAAGATCTCACCCGATAATCTCATTATCGCCGAAAACTGCCCGCTTATTCTTCCCGTACATGGAGCTGTTGATCGGGCACGCGAAGCCGCGAGTGGTGATGGCAAAATCGGCACCACAGGGCGTGGGATAGGGCCTGCCTATGAAGACAAAGTTGCCCGCCGCGCCATACGGATTTGCGATTTAGCCGATCCTGATTTGTTACGCTTTAAGATCGAGCAATCACTCATCCATCACAATGCCTTGTTGCGTGGTTTTGGTGCATCTGAACTTGACCCTGCGCAACTGCATCGTGATCTGTTGGCTATAGCACCACAAATCCTTCCCTATGCGGCTGTTGTTTGGCAAAGGCTTGAGGAAGCTCGCAAAGAAGGCAAGCTGATGCTTTTTGAAGGCGCGCAGGGCGCTATGTTGGATGTTGATCACGGCACTTATCCTTATGTGACATCGAGCAATACAATCGCCGGACAGGCATCGACGGGCTCTGGCTGCGGTATTAAATTGGTCGGACGCGTCCTTGGTATTTGCAAGGCTTACACAACACGTGTCGGCTCCGGACCCTTCCCTTCCGAAGACACAACTGAAATTGGTGCGGGCCTTGGCGAGCGTGGACGCGAGTTCGGCACAGTAACCGGACGTAAAAGGCGATGCGGATGGTTTGATGCCGTTTTGGTACGTCAGGCAGTTAAGGTTGGCGGCATAGATGGCATAGCCCTCACCAAACTAGATGTTTTAGACGGCATGAAAGAACTTAAGATCTGCCGGACCTATAAACTGAACGGCAAAGAGATCAATTACTTTCCTGCCAGTCAAACTGCACAAGCGGCGGTTGAGCCGATCTACGACACATGTAGCGGTTGGCAGGACAGCACGCGTGGCGCCAGGTCATGGGCCGATCTGCCATCCAAGGCTATTAAATATGTCCGGCGTCTGGAAGAGATGATTGAGGCGCCCGTAACCCTGCTCTCGACCAGCCCAGAACGCGAAGACACCATATTGATGCGCGACCCGTTTGCGGACTAGCCCAGACGCCTGATTTCGCCTACATTTTTAAGGCGATTCGTTTCTGGTTCCTGCATGGCCATCCCCAACAAATCTCCTGACGATAAACAAAGTATCAGCGGTGTGCCGATTACACTCGGTACGCGTGTCGATGTCTATCCCTCAACGCCACTGCCAGAGTTTAACTGTATCGGCGGCCCAGCTTTTGCAGCGCGCCTCAAAAGCGATGCACGGCGCGATCTGATGGCTATTATTTGCAATACAGGCCTCCCGGCTCGGTCTGATTCTGTGAACGCAATGCGCATGATTGATCATTCCAGTGTCTTGCGACTTGTCGACAGCGGTGTTGTGGCCTGGCCAGACGGTACACGCTATTTCGCGCTCGCCTACGAACGACCCTTGGCGCCACGTTTTATGACTTCTCTCGAAGAAAATCATACCGCCTTAAGTGAAGATGCAATCAATCACTATTTCGTAACACCCATGGCGGGCGCTTTATCAGAACTTCAGCGCACCGGCATCGTACATGGTGGTATTCGGCCAACGAATATTTTTTGGCGCGAGGGGGGAGTATCGCCACCGCAATTGGGAGAGTGTTTGGCGTCACCGGCTGGCTTGGGTCAACCCTCGATGTTCGAGCCCTTACAAAGAGCCATGAGCCCAGCAATAGGCCGCGGTCCGGGCATGCACCAAGATGACTGTTACGCCTTTGGTGTCATGCTGTCTTTCTTAGTCCTTGGTCAGAACCCATTGCAGGGACTTGACGATCAATCGATTATTCAAATGAAAATGGAGCGCGGCAGTTTTAATACCATGGTTGGCACGCATCGACTGCCGGCGTCTCATATCGAGTTATTACGTGGTCTATTGACTGACGACACACGCCAACGATGGAGCGCCGCCGATTTAGATCAATGGCTGGAAGGCCGTCGATTTACGCCGAAAAGCACGGATGCAGGCCGACGCGCAAGTCGAGGGTTTACATTTTGTGGCAAAGATTATTGGCAAACGTGTCCGCTGGCGGCGGCATTTGCCAATAAGCCATCGGAAGCCGCCCCATTGATAGAAAGTGGCGCCGTAGATAAGTGGTTGCGCCGCGCTATGGGTGATGACGAACGCGCTAGTAACCTCGATGATGCGTTAAATAGCATTAAGGAAAGTGGCAAAACGGCAAATTTCGAAGAACAGCTCGTCGCCCGCTCATGCATCGTGCTTGATCCATCTGGGCCCATTCGCTACCGAGGTATTGCTGTTATGCCAGGAGGTGTTGCTGGGATGCTTGCCGAAACCATGGTCACGGGCGGAAATTTATCGGTGCTATCCGAAATTATCACCAGCCAACTTGTCACCTTCTGGGTCAATATGCAGCGTGAGATCAAAACCGAGATGGTGCCGCTAGCACAACAGCTGGAGCGCATGCGCGTCCATATCGAAAAAACAACCTTTGGTAGTGGCATTGAGCGTGTGGCTTATGAACTCAACCCTACCCTTGCGTGCCTTTCGCCGATGCTAAGGACGCAATATGTTATGCAGGCCAAAGACCTTCTACCCGCCCTCGAACGCGTGGCAACACAAACAAATCGTCCGCGGGAACCGATGGATCGCCATATTGCGGCTTTTTTAGTGGTTCGGGACAAACGAAGCGATCGTTTATTCGACGCCATGTCTTCGCAAGAAGGTTCCATCCGTCGTGGTTTGGCCATGCTTACGCTGTTTAGCGAGATGCAGTACAAGCACGGACCCGAACGGTTGCCAAATGTATCTCTATGGTTATTACCTTTGATTGAGTCCTCAATTCATCGCTATTTCGGTAAAGCTTTGCGCGAAAAACTTCATAAACAAATTCGGGAGGAAACTGAACGTGGAGATTTAACAAAATTGATTAAACTCATTGATGAACCGAAACGTGTCGAGCACGACCAACAAGGTTTTATGGCAGCACGCCTTGTCTACATTAATATATTGAGGGAAATCGCCGATCTCGAACTCAAACTCAGCAACCAAGATATCGTCGTTAAAAATACCGGCCGGCCAACTGCTGCGATCATTAGTAGTGTGCTCGCCATCTGCTTGGTGGGCGCCGCTGTTGTTAAGGCTTTATTGCATACTCTTTAATGTATTGATTTTAATAACTTTCCCAGTTACACGCGCCATGGCGTGAAACTAATTCTATGCCACTTCTTGTGGCTTTAACCGGAGGTAATATGGTAAAAGAGCTCCGTTGATTCTGCCTTATTGTAGTTGGCGCCACTCGATTGGGTTCGGCGTTTTAGTGAGCCTAAGTCCGCAGTCATTTTAAGCAGTGTAGTCGCGGCGATACGGAGGAGCTCATGGCTGGAATGACATTAAATAACGTTACCGACCTGATAACCCGTGAGCTGGTATCGGGTACGCTTGAGGTGCGCTTAGCCTTAACAGCCAAAGAAGTTGATGCAGCACAAGCTTTACGTTATCGCGTTTTCTATGAAGAGATGGGTGCGAGGCCAACCCCCTCGATGTCGGCACGTCTTCGTGACTTTGATCAGCTCGACGATTACTGCGACCATTTGCTTGTGCTCGATCATGCACGCAAGGGCTCGTCCCCGATTATCGGTACTTATCGACTGATCCGTCGTACGGCTGCAGAAAAATACGGACGTTTCTATTCGAGCGGCGAGTATGATGTCTCACCCCTGATCCAGTATCCTGGTGAAATTCTTGAGCTTGGCCGCTCCTGTATCGACGCAGAATATCGCACCGGACCCGTTATGCAGATTTTATGGCGCGGATTGACGGCCTATGTCTTTCGTTATGATATCTCAATTATGTTTGGTTGTGCGAGCTTGCCAGGCACAGATCCTCAGGCCCTCGCCTTGCCACTTTCTTATCTGTATTACCACCATCTCGCGCCCCCCGGTATGTGCCCCAAAGCTCTGCCTGAACGCTATGTCGATATGCGCCTTTTACCACGCGAGGCTTTCGATCCAAATGCCGTTTTTAACAGCATGAAGATGGACCCGCGAAGTGGTGGCAACAGCTTGCCGCCACTTATCAAAGGGTATATCCGCGTTGGTGGGTTTGTTGGCGATGGCGCAGTGATCGACACCCAGTTCAACACCACTGATGTCTGTATTATCGTCAAAACCGACCTTATTACCAGCCGTTACCGTAAACATTACCAACGCAGCAATAAGCAGGACATCATTTTACCCATAAATGATTAACTCACACCCATCGCCTTATTCATGATTTGGATGTGATAATATGACTATAAAAATACGCCGGACTCTATATTATCGAAATCCGGTCGCTCACCTCTCCCGAACTGACAACGTCATTTTTTCTTAGACACGTGTTCCTCGAGATTACACCCTCATGACAAATGCCGTTGTCTACAAACTAGAATCGTCGCGTTACCCATGGGATGACCGGATTAAATTTGTCGCCTTTATGGTGCCGATTATTGTTACTCTATCGGTTATCGCTGGATGGCTGCTTAACGTCAATGAGGTTACAAAATCCGACGTTCAATTCGCCGGCATGGACTCAACGACAGCCATTGGAATTCTTGCGATTTCCGTTCATATGATCATCGCGGAAACGCTCAAGAAAAGCCGTATAGCGCACGCAGTATCCCTCATTTTAGTGATATCGGTCGTTGTTCTTGCATTGATTAAATTCAATCAACTCGCTTTTGGTTGGCAATCAATCATCGATACACTCACGACCCCAGGTGAAGACACATCGAAGTTATCAAAACCAACCTATATGGCACCCAACACGGCCCTTAGCTTCATTCTAACTGGGATAGCGAGCTATCTAATCACTAAATCAAGACCCGAATATATTTTATCGGCACAAACACTCTCACTCAGTGTAATTTTAATTTCTCTCTTCGCTTTCATAGGCCACACTTATGAAGTGCAATGGTTTTATGGAATTGGCCCAGCCATTGTCATGTCGGTTTACACGGCAGCCTCTTTTATGCTTCTCGCCGTAGGGGTACTTTTTACGGCTCCCTCTTACGGTATTATGCGCATCGTTACCGATTACGGGCCAGCAGGCCGCGTAACGCGCACGTTATTACCAGCAGCTGTCATTATTCCCATTGCTATGGGGTGGGTCCGCCTTCAAGGCGAGCACGCCGGTCTATATAAATCCGAGGTTGGTATCGCCCTCATGGCGATTGCTGATATCGTAATATTCACGTCTCTAATTTTATGGAATGCTTATTTTCTGTTTCATACCGATCAAGAGAGGCGGAAAGTCGAAGAAGCGCTCGCTCATAATGCTTCGCATGATTATTTAACCGGCGTAGCTAACCGCGCGCTTTTTATGGATCGACTAAACAGCCGTATGGCTTTAGCCAAGCGCCGTAGCGGGCCTACCTTTGCCGTCCTCTACTCTGATCTCGACAATTTTAAACAAGTGAACGACCGCCTTAGCCATAGAGAAGGTGACGAGCTGCTGAGGTTAACTGCACAAAACTTACTAAAATGCGTTCGTACTAGCGATCTTGTAGCGCGGCTTGGTGGTGATGAGTTTGTTATCCTGCTTGAGGAAGTAACTTCGCCAAAAGATGTAAAAATTATTGCCGATCGAATTTTAAAGCTGATGCCAAAATTCCTCGTTGGTGGCATTCAAAGAATCCAGGTTGGCATTAGCATAGGCATTGTTATCTTTGAACCACGGCATACGACGGCCGATCATCTTTTGAGTGATGCCGACGCAGCACTTTATGACGCAAAGCACAGCGGCAAGGGACGTTTTGCCATTTTTCATAGCCCCTCCTAATGGCTCCGGATTAAAGAGTTTCCGACCTGATCGGGTGGCCCCCTCGTATACCGCTTGTCCCTAAAATTTATCTTTTATCAATGTAGCAAACTATTGCCTCCCATGGGGTCTAGATTGCTGCCGTGACGATCGGCTGATTATATGCAAGAAAGTACCCCATGAAACATAAACAACTGTTCGGATCTGATGTAGGAGCCTATGCCTCTGGTTTATTAAGGCTGGCAGGGTTTTTCGCGCTTATTATCGTTCTTACCCCGGTTCATGTACTGTGCCACATCTACAAACCTGCCGATCAATTCTATATGCCTTATTTCTTTCATCGCTTGTTGGTGAGGGTGCTCGGACTTCGGTTGCGCGTTATTGGCACTATGGATACGACGAGACCTGTCTTATTCGTCTGCAACCATTCTTCATATCTTGATATTCCTGTGTTGGGAGCGCTTATACCTGCCGCCTTTGTCGCTAAAGCCGAAGTAGCGCGCTGGCCCTTGATCGGCACTTTGGCGAGATTGCAAAATACGGTATTCATTGAGCGGCGCAACATGCGGGTCCGCGAACATAATGATAGCTTGCGGGAACGCCTCCTTGACGGGCAGAATTTAATCCTATTTCCCGAAGGCACCTCTTCCGATGGCCTTACCGTTCTGCCTTTCAAAAGTAGTTTATTCAGTACTGTTGAAAATGATCTCCCTTCGGGACCCATTACCGTGCAACCGGTATCCGTCGTCTGTTCCGAGTTGGATGGTTTGCCCATTACACGTGCGCTGCGCCCCTATTACGCCTGGTTTGGCGATATGACACTTGCAGGACATTTATGGAATGTATTTAAATTTGGCCGCTTTACTGTTGATGTCGTTTTTCATCAGCCCGTGAAGGCCAACACTTTCGCCAATCGCAAGATTTTAGCCGATTATTGCCAAAAGCAAGTGGCCCGAGGTATTGAACAATGCTTGACCGGGCGGCACCTCTCGCAACTTCAGAAACAAACTCTTCTGACTGCGCCAAATAGTAATTTAGCCAAAATGAAAGCGTAAGATATTTTTATGTCGCTCACCGAACCCGATCGATTGAACACTGCGGATGGGCCGACCGTAGCAAAACCCAAGGCGAAGCGCGTCTTCATCAAGACTTGGGGTTGCCAGATGAATGTCTATGACTCTAACCGCATGGCCGATGTTATAGCGCCACTTGGTTATATGCCAACCGAAGATGTTAGTGTTGCAGACCTTGTTATATTCAACACTTGTCACATCCGCGAGAAAGCAACGGAAAAGTTATTTTCAGAACTAGGACGGTTACATCCATTTCAGAAAGCCAAGGCACAGCGCGGTGAACGCATGATGGTCGCCGTGGCCGGCTGTGTTGCCCAGGCGGAAGGCTCTGAAATTCAGCGCCGAGCGCCTTTTGTCGACATGGTGTTTGGACCTCAAACTTACCATCAATTGCCGGAAATGATCGCGCAGGTTACCCGCGGTGCCGGCCTTGTGCTCAATACCGAGTTCCCTTCCGAAACTAAATTCGATCAACTACCGGAAGAGCATAAGCCGCCAGGTGTTAGTGCCTTTCTTTCTGTGCAAGAAGGATGTGATAAATTTTGCACATTTTGTGTTGTGCCTTATACCCGTGGCACTGAGTATTCGCGTCCAGCTGCCGCTATTGTTGCTGAGGCTGAAAGATTGGTAAGAAATGGCGCTCGTGAAATCACTCTGCTGGGACAAAACGTCAACGCATTTCATGGCGATGGCTGCGATGGAAAACCTTGGGACTTAGCGCGTTTACTTCAATGTTTGGCAGAGATTCCTAAATTAAAAAGGCTGCGTTATACGACATCACACCCACGCGATATGAAGGATACCTTAATCGCTGCCCACAGTACTATACCGCAGTTGATGCCCTTTTTGCATTTGCCGGTACAAAGTGGATCGGACACAATTCTCGAAGCCATGAACCGAAAACATACTTCCGATGATTATCGTCGCCTGATTGACAGGTTGCGTTCGGCTAGGTCCGATATGGCATTTTCCACCGATTTTATTGTCGGTTTTCCCGGCGAGACGGACGATGATTTTGCCGCGACTCTGAAACTTGTTCGCGATATTGGTTTTACTCAAGCCTATACCTTCAAATACAGCCGCCGCCCGGGAACACCCGCATCCGCCATGCCCGATCAGATTGATGCAACTATACAGAATGCGCGCTTGGCAGAATTACAAAGCTTAATGCAAGAACAGCAAGATGCCTTCAACAGCGCAATGATCGGAACTATCATGCCTGTGCTTTTTGACCGCAAAGGTCGTTACCAAGGCCAGGTCCATGGACGGACTGCTTACATGCAAGCCGTTCATGTCACGGCACCTGAGCGTATCATTAGCCAAGAACTTCCGGTAAAAATCGAGAAGGTCGGCTTGAACAGTGTCTCAGGCCAATTGGCGGCGGCCTAATTTGCGCAAACCAGCGATACTGAACTTTTGCGTACATGATAGCCGATGGCGTCGCATTCATGGATTGCGGTGGCACCTTGAAAAAGCAGCCAAACTCGTTCTAGCAGAGCTACCCAAATCTCTCCCTAAGCGCGGGAGCGTCACTGTCCTTTTGACGACTAACAAAGAATTACGACGGCTCAACCGCGATTTTCGTGGCATCGATAAAGTGACGAATGTTTTATCATTTCCTCAATTCACCCCGCGCGAATTAACCAAAATTGGTAAAGGGAAAACCGCCCTTGAGCTTGGCGACATAGCCTTAGGATATCAATATATAGTAGATGAAGCCAAAAATAACCACAAGATATTGATTAATCACGTTACCCATCTTTTGGTTCATGGCCTTTTACACCTTTTCGGTTATGATCATGGCTCTAACAAAGAAGCTAGACGTATGGAGCAGTTGGAAAAAATCGTTATGGTTCATCAGCTTGGCTTACCTGACCCTTATGAACAGCATGTTGATAGGCGCCATCGGCTAAACCCCATGGCAAAAAAATAAATGAACGATCCGGTTTATAGTTCTCTAAAAGACCTGCCTTCGCTTCCTGAAAATCACAAAACGGGGCAGCGCACGCGGCTGCAGGTGTTGTGGCTTTGGTTGCGCCATAGGTTTTTCCCTAAACCAACTTCAGAAGTACTGCGCGAAGCGGTCGAAGTGCTTATTGAGGAAGCGCCGTCCGAATCAGGTATATCGCCAGCCGAGCGTATGCTGCTCTCTAATATTCTCGATTTACGCGAACGACGGGCAGACGATTGCATGGTCCAACGCGCCGATATTGTAGCTGCAGACGTTAACAGCAATCTGAAAGAACTTGTCGATTTGATGTCTGCCCATGGACATAGCCGCATTCCAATTTATCGTGGCACGCTCGACGATGTCATCGGCATGGTTCATATGAAAGACATTATGGCCTGTCTTGCCCATCATCAAAGCCGCACCATACCCGACTTATTGCGCCCTGTTCTTTTCGTCGCGCCATCAACGCCAGCCTCAAGGTTGCTGCTGCAAATGCGGCAAACACGTCAACATATGGGATTGGTCGTGGACGAGTTTGGCGGTATTGACGGGCTGGTTACGATTGAAGATGTGGTTGAGCAAATTGTTGGTGAAATTGAGGATGAACACGACGCGCCCTTGCCAACCTCGATTATTGCGCGTGCGGACGGTACACTCCTTGTCGATGCTCGTCTACCGATTGAGGAATTTGAAAATCGCGTCGGCGTCACACTCGATCCAGCTGAACAAGAAGAAGTCGATACGCTTGGTGGTTATGTAGCCAACTTAGCCGGACGCGTACCGAATATTGGTGAGATTTTCCGCAATGCCAGTGGTATGGACTTTGAGGTCCTTGAAATGGACCAAAGCCGCATTAAACGTTTACGTGTTCGCGGCTTACGCCGAACGGAACCCACCCCAACTTCCGCGTCGAAAGAGGCCAGAATTAAAGTTGGCTAGTCCGCGCTATCAAAAGCTTATTTGTAGTTTACTCTTGTCCTAAGTTGCGGCGGAATAGTTGCCGCTTCCCACGTTTGGTCAAATTGTAAACTGTAGGCAGTAGCTATAACCGGCGATGTAATCAAAACAATCTTGGGGGATGGGTCGGATTCAAAAGCAAAAATGGCAACTGAATCGCCAAAAATGTAGTGCGGCACTGGTGGAGGAGCTTCCCTCGGGTACCATCTATAGTCGGCATAATCAGTACAGGGGAAATTATAATCGCCTTCCCGTAAAATGGCGCGAACTTGGATATCTTTTTTCTCAGCAACTAATCTTGCCATTCTTTTCCTGTGCAGCAGAGAAACTTCCGGGGCCGAATCCGACCACCATGCTTCGGCAATTCCGCTCTGCCGGATTTTCCCGCCTGTTGTTTGGG
>JABDFY010000007.1:0-136 GCA_013286365.1 Alphaproteobacteria bacterium | reverse complement strand
TGTTTGGGCTGAATAAAAGACTAAATCCCAGAATTTTCCCATTCCCTGTTTGCCGTTTAGCACCTCGACACCCTCAGGGCGAAACCTGACGCCTTCGTGCTCAATGAATTCGACGCCAACGCGTTCCAAGGCTTGT
>JABDFY010000006.1:69858-70228 GCA_013286365.1 Alphaproteobacteria bacterium | reverse complement strand
TTCTGTGATGGAGAGAGCGACACACAAACGCTTTGGTTACACGAATTTCCGGCACTCGGGATGCCAGGCGCAAATAGTTGGAAGGAAGAACGTGATGCGTCATTAATGGCGGAGATTCGGACTATTTACGTCGTGATTGAGCCGGACAACGGTGGTAAAGCCGTTCTGGGATGGTTGAGTAAATCGGTAATTCGGGATCGTGTGCGGCTCTTGCGCCTTCCTGAAAAAGACCCGAATGCGCTTTTTCTGGCTAATCGCCTAGGCTTTAAACAAGTC
Source organism: Alphaproteobacteria bacterium (assembly GCA_013286365.1). Classification (GTDB taxonomy): domain Bacteria; phylum Pseudomonadota; class Alphaproteobacteria; order UBA9219; family UBA9219; genus JABDFY01. The sequence goes on along the minus strand of JABDFY010000006.1, from coordinate 69,952 downwards.
ATGCAGGACGCTATGACGAGCGCCGAAACCTGGGCGACATATCACGCCAAGCACGTTGCTGAGGAAAGCAAACAGGCATGGATGGTTTGTCAGG
>JABDFY010000006.1:1569-69848 GCA_013286365.1 Alphaproteobacteria bacterium | reverse complement strand
CCAGCGTTGTAAGATTATCGGTAAAGCACCGAGCGCAACCCGATTTATCGTTTGAAAATCAACCCAAGGACGCTTAGAATTGTTCTGATGTTTCTTTGGGAGCGCCGCTTTTCCTGCCGGGGTTACGGGCGAGGAGCGCAATGGAAAAATTCTTTTCCTTGCCGTTGTGTCTCGGTTGCTTGAACGCCTTATCTCCATTGCCGTTAAAGGTGCGTCGAGCGGCGGGAAAAGTCATACGGTCGAAACCGTTTTGTTGTTTTTTCCTTTAAATGCTTACTACGCTCTATCCGCGATGAGCGACAGGGCGTTGGCCTATTCAGAAGAACCGTTAAGCCACCGGATTTTGGTAATTTATGAGGCGTCAGGTATGGCAAGTGATTTTGCTACCTATCTGATCCGTACACTTTTGAGTGAGGGCAAAATCCGTTATGAAACTGTTGAGAAAACACGCGACGGCATGAGGCCAAAATTGATAGAGCGCGAGGGGCCTACAGGATTGATCGTGACCACGACGGCTACCAGCTTGCACCCAGAAAACGAAACCCGTTTTTTGAGCCTGAGCATTACGGATACCACGGAACAAACAAAGGCCGTTTTTCGTCGTATTGCAGAACGACAGGATGATCCACAAGTTGATTTCAATCGTTGGCACGCTCTACACACATGGCTAGAACATGGTGCGCGGCGCGTCATGATACCTTTTGCTAAAATTCTGGCAGACAAAATGTTACCCGTTGCCATGCGGTTACGGCGCGATTTTCGACAATTGCTGATCTTGATAGAAGCTCATGCTTTGCTACATCGCGCCTCGCGAAAGACAGATACCGAGGGTAGGATAATTGCGGAAATTCAGGATTACGCCGCTATATACGATCTTCTTTTGGATATTCTATCTGATGGCGTTGGGGCTTCGATCAAACCCAACGTGCGCGAAACTGTGGGTGCCGTGAAAGCACTAATCGACACTGGCAAAGCCCGTGTATCAATTCAGGAAATTGCCAAACGGTTAAAACTGGACAAAAGTCCAGTCAGTCGCCGTGTGCGTGAGGCTCTAGACAATGGTTATCTGGTGAACGAAGAAACGAGAAAGGGTCGCCCGGCGCAAATCAAACTTGGTGAACCGTTACCAGACGATACCCCAATTTTGCCCGATCCCGAAGAACTGGACAGGGCGTTGCAGTGTTGCAGCGAGAAATGAAGGGATAAAGACATGGACGAAGATGATCTAGAAGCAAAACCAACACCCCGACGTACAGGTAGCCCATCCGCCAAGGCTACAATTCAAGCGGCAGCCCATAGAAAATTAGCCGTGGTGGAGGCTCGCGGAGGTCAGCCTGACTTTGGCTACAACGAAAGGGAAGCGGCGAAACTAGACCTCCCAGCAAGAAAACGTCTTACAAAACTCGAAAATCAGGGCGTCGGTGTGGGTGGTGAATTAATGCTGCATATGCCGCTTGCGCCTGGTGACCTTATCGGCATGGAGTTACGGGATACTGTTAAAGATCCAAATATGATTACTGCCTCAGCTCAGGTTGATCGTTTGCGGTTGACTGAGGAAGCGGGGGCGTTGGATATAGCTCTTGATGCCACTGACACAATCCAACCACAGAACAGCTTTGAAAAAATGCTGGCTCATCAATTATCAGCCCTTCATGTCTTGGCGATGCGACAGATGGGCAAAGCAGAGAGGTGGTGTGATTTTGCATCACCGGATAATGAATACAACGACAACCAAGCTGCAAATGTTGAAGCTGCACGTTGCACAAATGCTGCTGCCAAGGCAGCCCAAGTTTTTCAGCAAGGCCTGCTTACACTTCAGAGGCTACGCTGCGGGGGCAAACAGCAAGTTAATGTGGTTCATCAGTACGTGCAGGTAAATGATGGTGGTCAGGCGGCTGTAGCTCAGACTGTTGATACGTCTTTAACACCTTCGTAATTTATATCATGTATTTGATTAATTTCGTGGAATGCTAGATCGATTAATATGCCAATTACTTTAAGATGATTTCTTAAGTTTTCGGTTTGGTCGTTAGGCCAGCTATTTCCAAGCTGCGCCGACTGATTAGCAATGCTGTTCACTAATTTGTTATATTGGATAGAGGCGCTAATAAGCTGGAGAAGGGTTGGTCCGATTGGCTCGCCCAATATGTATAATTGATCAACGTTTCTATCTAGAAAGACTGGAATTTCAATTTGTACCCCCAACAAAACAGATAGTGGCGTTATAGGTGTACCTCTAGCCGATGCCGCTGAATGATCATTAATTGCTAGTTGCGCTCGTTCATAAGCCCCCTTCACCTCAACCAATTCAGGCACTATGGCCGTTGCAATGCAACGCGCTTGGAGACGATCTTTACGGTTCAGATATTCTGTCTGTCTTTTTGCTGCATCTTTAGTTGCCTTTGCTTGGATAAGTCCTGCCGCGTAAGCTATTGCACCAGCAATTAGTGCAAATAGGCCAGCAAGAAAGCTTCCTTGCTCACTTAGGAACTTATACAAAGTTAGATTTTCAGGCATTCCAATATTCAAGCGACGCCTACTGCTGGCCAGGAGATATGTCTCATTGTATAAGGTAAACTCATGGCCGCCAAGAGAAGGGGGTAGTATGGGGACAGCCAACGAAAAATGGACTCAAGCTCTTGCACGCAATTTGGCACAAGCAAATGCCACGCTTCGGTGTGGGGCAAAAACTCGTTCGGGGAGTCCGTGTAAGTCTCCTGCTGTAAGCGGCAAGAGGCGTTGCCGGATGCACGGCGGCGCGGTTGGTTCTGGCGCACCACGGGGCAAAAGAAATGGTCGTTACCGCTATGGCAGGTTTACTATAGAGGCGAAGACAGACAGAAGGGAGACGCGCGAGCTTATTCGAGCAATCCGGTCACTTTTGTGAATAACTGCTCAACGATTTTTGCTCAGTTATTAATTGGCTTTAATACCTGTCATCAGTTCAAAACAGTGAAAATATTTTCTATCTATGGCTGACAAGTATTTATTGCACACCTTATAGCAACTTGCAGAGTGTTCCATTCCCGCTGCACTAAAATCCATTGTAAGGCAGGGGGCTGAACACTCATGATGCTTGTCATGCATGATAATATGGTTATCTATTCTTGCCTGTTTCATGGACGGTTCAAGATTAGGAGAAATTTTATCACTTTCAAATGAATATAGGCCGTTAGACGCCAGGGTTTCCTTTATAGAGTTTATAGTGCTTTTCGTTATATTTAATACCGCCTCATCACCCGCAGTGTGTGTCGGATCGTTATCACTATCGAAGGAATCTTCCTGAGAAATAAGCGTGATTTTATACACCTGAAGGCAATAGGCATTCTCTTCATTTGAGGGCTGTGAATTTTTCAGTGGAGCGGCTGCAGGAGAATTTGCTGGTAGAAGTGAATAACCTTTAGCTTGCAAACACGCACTAAACAGGTTGTTCTGATTCATCATTTGCATCATGCTGCTATTCATATCTGGCATGACAATAGAATTATTAGGTTGTGACTGTGCGATTGATGATTGTAGGCATTCGTACTTGTCTGAATTAAATGCTTGTTGTGTATAACTAGGCTTAGTCCAGTAAAGCTGGGGTCGCTGCTGAGAAGTTGATTGGTTTTGCTGAGCGCAGGCCAGATTTGGTAGAAGCAGTATAATAATTATTAGATATTTTCTAAACATGTTGTTCTCTAACCGTAGCTACGGACCGGCCTGAACCCAGGATACGTTACTATAGTAACGTATCGGCGCATCTAAGCCTGTGCAAGTTTTTTTCAATGAGGGAAAAGCTTGCTCAAAAAATTCAGGACGAAGTAGTGAATGTCCTCATCAAACGCCGCAAAGAGCTAGGCTTTTCCCATGAAAAGTTAGCTAAGCTGGCTGGATTGCATCGCACGGCCATATCCCACATTGAAAACAGGCGTCGAAATCCTACTTTGCTTGTCTGTCTGAAATTATCGAATGCATTAGGCTATCAATTAAGTGAGCTTCTTAAAGAAGCTGAAAAGCGATAATTATCAATATACATAGTCCTGGTTTTTGACTGTACGTGCAATTGTGCTAACCAGAAATGATGACATTGCATTCGTGTTTATACCAATTCCTTCAAGATCAAGGCAGCTTTATTGCTGGTCTTCTAACATTGAGCGCCGGCGTGCTTGCATACGTCGCAGGGCGCATACAGGCTTCGGAAACCAAAAAAGGCGCAGTAGCCCAGGTGAGCGCAATTCTTGAGCAAAAAAACCAAGCACATGTGGATTCAGTGGCTCAAGTACAAGTACTTAAACAGCAACTCGAAGAGCGGAACCATGAAATCGCAGATTTACAAAGGAGAGAAAGGGTTGAGATTGTTTGTGCTCTGGCGACTGAATCTGCCCGCCTTGATCGCTTAGCACGCGACAGATTATTGATTGCCGAAAGTCGCTACGTAGCCCAGGGTGACATACCGATTGATGTTAACATCGCGCCGTATCACATAAAAGCGCGGGATATATTGAATAAGGTTGGTGTAGAAGATTTTAGAGATACTGGTATTATGCCAGCCGCGACGCACTTGCAGGCAATGGTCGATGTACTTTCTTCCGCTCTTGAGTCTGCTGGGGTTGCTGGTGAACTTAAGGGTGGGGCCTTGATTGGACATCTCAAGAACGTAATATCAGCGGCGTGGCAACTTAAGGAGCGGCTAGAATTATGGGAAATGAACAACCCTGTATCTCATTAGTCGGAGCTTTAGTCCTTCCCGATGAGTGGCATTACCCCTTCAATTCGTTCTTCGGAAAAAGAGCATTGTACCAGGGAATTTCGCACCGTTTATTAGGTAAAATTTAGGTAACAAGTTAAAAAAAATTAATATTTATCTCATTAAGTAGTTGATTTTATTGGCGTCCCCTACGGGATTCGAACCCGTGTTACTACCGTGAAAGGGTAATGTCCTAGGCCTCTAGACGAAGGGGACAGACGTATGGCACCCACTTGTGCGACCGGAGAGTTAGACGAGCTTGGCTTCCGAATCAAGTTTTACCTACACATCAGCGCCATTCTCAACATTCTAAGTACTCCGCACGAGCTTTTTGTGGTGTTTTGGACAGAAAACCACCATTCAAGTAGCAATGCTTGACCCCATTCTTGCTTTTAGGAAATAAGGGAGTTTGCAAATCGAGGAATCAGCAGCGTGGCATGGGCAATATGAATAACCAGAATAGTAAGCCTGTTTTGCTCGATGTAGCGCATCTCACTATGCGTTTTGGTGGCCTGACAGCTGTGGACGATATCTCTTTTCAGGCCGTTGATAAACAAATTACAGCAATCATAGGTCCGAATGGCGCCGGTAAAACAACTTTGTTTAATTGCCTAACCGGGTTTTATCAACCCACCTCAGGAACGATGACGTTATTCCGAGATGATAAAAAAAAATCTCTTACTTCGTTGCCTGTCCATAAAATTGCCGAGCTAGGCATAGCTCGAACATTTCAAAATATTCGTCTCTTCTCAAATATGACGGTACTTGAGAATTTACTCGTAGCCCAACATCTTCCTTTGATGAAAGCTTCTGGGTTTAGTTTTGCTGGATTACTTAAGTTTCCGATCTATCAACAGGCAGAAAAAAAGGCGCTTGATAAGGCAAGAATGTGGCTAGAACGAATGGGGCTAACCGCGATGGCTGATCGTGCAGCTGGAGGATTACCTTATGGCATGCAGCGTCGGCTTGAGATTGCACGTGGTATGTGCACGGGTCCGTGTTTACTCTGCCTTGATGAACCAGCAGCAGGATTGAATCCACGTGAATCTATAGAATTGCGTGCAGCTCTTATAAACATACGCAATGAGTATAATATAGGCATATTGCTCATTGAACATAATATGAGTGTGGTTATGGAAATCTCCGATCATATAATTGTCCTTGATTATGGAAAATGCATTGCTGACGGCAATCCAGAGAGTATTCGTAATAATCCAGATGTCATTCGTGCGTATTTAGGTGAGCCTGAAGGAGAAGTTGCTTAATGCTAAGGCTTGAAAAGATATCTGCCCGCTATGGCGCGATTGAAGCTCTGTGTGGCGTTGATCTTGAGGTAAAAACAGGAGAAATAGTTACGCTTATTGGGGCGAATGGGGCCGGTAAAACAACTTTAATGATGACAATTTGCGGTCAGCCGCGAGCTACGAGTGGTCATGTTCGATTTAACGGTACCGAAATAACGTCTTTACCCACAGATGAAATCGTGGGTCTCGGCGTCGCTTTGGTACCGGAAGGACGTCGGATTTTTAGCCGCATGACCGTATTTGAAAATTTACAACTTGGGGGACTTGTCGCTGATAACAAATACTTTATTAACGATCTTGAGCGTGTTTGCTCAATGTTCCCACGACTTAAAGAACGCCTCTATCAGCGTGGTGGCACGCTATCTGGCGGCGAACAGCAAATGTTGGCAATCGCTCGTGCGCTGATGAGCCGCCCCAAGCTATTGCTGCTTGATGAACCTTCACTTGGCTTGGCGCCCATTGTTGTAAAGCAAATATTCGCCAAGTTGGCCGAAATCAATACCAAAGATGGTGTGACTATCTTTGTTGTAGAGCAGAACGCACATCTTGCGCTACGCTTAGCTAATCGCGGTTACGTGCTTCTCAATGGGCGCATCGTTCTTTCTGGCAGCGGTGCAGATCTTCTTGCCAATCCTGAAGTACGTGCGGCCTATCTAGAAGGCGGCGTGGCTGCATAGGGAGTTTCTTATGAAAAAGTTCTTGTTCGTCTTTGCGGCAATTTTATTTATGACTCTACCAGCACATGCTGATATAGCCATTGGATTGGTAGGACCTTTGACTGGCCAGTATGCCGTGTTTGGCGAACAAATGCGACGCGGTGCCGAGCAAGCCGTTGCTGATATCAATGCCATGGGTGGGGTAAACGGTGAAAAGCTGGTCTTGCACAGCGCTGATGATGCCTGTGACCCAAAACAGGCCGTGACGGTCGCTAACCAGATGGCGAGCAACGGCGTAAAATTTGTGATAGGACATTATTGCTCTGGCTCAGCTATACCGGCTTCCAAAGTATATATGGAAGAAGGCATGCTCTATATTTCGCCGGCAGCCACCAATCCAAAGCTAACTGATGATGCCAAAGATCTTATTTTCCGCGTCTGTGGCCGCGATGATCGACAGGGCAGCGTCCTCGGCAACTATGTGCTTCAGCACTTTCATGATAAGAAAGTTGCCATTGCACATGACAATTCTGCCTATGGCCATGGTCTTGCGGAAGAAACAAAGAAAGTACTCAACGCAGGTGGCATAAATGAGGTCGCTTTTGAAGCCTACACACCAGGTGAGCGCGATTATTCTTCACTAATTTCCAAGCTCAAACAAGTTGACGCCCAAGTGCTCCTCATCGGCGGTTATCACACTGAGACCGGACTTATTGCGCGTCAGTTGAAAGAGCAGGGTGCTCATATTCAGATTATTGGGGGCGATGCCTTGATGACTGACGAATTTTGGTCGATTTCCGGCCCTGCAGGTGAAGGTGTGTTGATGACATTTGGTCCTGATCCACGTAATAGACCGGATGCGAAGACAGCTTTGGATACACTTCGTAAAAGTGGCTATGAACCAGAAGGCTACACACTTTATACCTACGCAGCAGTTCAGGCGGTAGCAGAAGGTATCCGTAGGGTGGGTAGCCCAGATCCCATGAAAGTTGCTGCTGATTTACGAAAATCTCAAACTAAGACGGTACTTGGTACATTAAGCTTTGATGCTAAAGGTGATATTATTGGACCTGCCTATGTTCTCTATCGTTGGCATGACGGGAAATACAAAGAGATCGGAGAATAATATGCGATTTTTTCTCGTTCTTGCCGCGCTTACACTGGTTTCGTTTTCAGCCTATGCCGATATTAATATCGCCGCTGTTGGTCCTATTACGGGTCAAGATGCAACAACAGGCGAGCAGATGCAGCGTGGTGCTGAGGCGGCTGTTGAGGCTATCAATGATGCCGGTGGTGTCTTGGGACAGAAATTGCATCTTACGATAAAGGATGATGCTTGTGATCCTAAACAGGCTGTTGCCATTGCAAATGAGCTTAGCGGTGAAAACACACTCGCTGTTATTGGGCATATGTGTTCTGGATCAGCCATACCAGCGTCAAAGGTGTATAATGAAGAGGGAATACTGATGATTTCTCCTGACGCTACGAGCCCTCTTTTCACAGAACAAGGTTTCGACAATGTCTTTCGCGTCTGTGGCCGTGATGATCAGCAAGGCATTGTCGTCGCCGACTTTATTAATAAAAAATACAAAGGAAAAAACGTTGCCATTGTCCATGATAAAACTGCCTACGGGCAGGGCCTTGCTGATGAGGTGAAAAAAGACCTCAATCACCTCGGCATTCAGGAGAAACTATACGAATCTATTTCTCGCGGTGAGCGCGATTATTCATCTCTTGTGTCGAAGCTAAAAGAAAACAATATTGATATTCTATTTTTCGGCGGTTATCACCCCGAAGCTGGTCTAATCGTTCGCCAGATGCGTGGCCAAGGGATGAAAACAGTTTTAATCGGTGGCGAAGGCTTAACGACGACCGAGTTTTGGTCAATTACGGGTGAGGCAGGTGACGGTACGTTGATGAGCTTTAATCCTGATCCACGTAAAAAACCGGAAGCAGCTGACGCCGTAAAACGCCTTCGTGCTTCGGGTTTTGAGCCGGAAGGCTACACGCTCTACACCTATGCAGCTGTGCAGGTAATGGCCGAAGCCGTAAAGCGTGCGGGATCGACAGATCTTAAGAAAATCACCGCCGTCATGCATCAAGGTACTTACTCGACCGTTCTGGGGGACATAGAATTTGATGATAAGGGCGACGTTAAAAAGCCTGATTACATCATTTATCGCTGGACCAAGGGTACTTATGTACCGCTAGGGGATCAATAGCTTTGCAGATCCCAGGTCTTCGCCCTCTCTACAATTGGACGCTTAAACAGTCTGAACAGCCTTACGCATCGTGGATCTTATTCATGATCGCTTTTGCTGAGGCCTCAGTTTTTCCATTGCCCCCGGATATTCTGCTTTTACCTATGGCTATCGCAAAGCGCGACAAGGCCTATCGTTTGGCAGGCATTTGTACGATGGGTTCGGTACTAGGTGGATTATTGGGTTATGCAATAGGCGCCTTGGCAATGGCGACATTGGGCCAATGGATTATCGCGACCTATCATTTAGAAAATGCATTTCAGCACTTTCACGACCAGTTCAATAGATGGGGGGTTTGGATTATACTCGCTAAAGGACTGACGCCAATTCCATTTAAGCTGGTCACAATCGCGAGTGGCGTAGCAAGTCTTAATCTAATTGCTTTTGTCTTGTCGTGTGCGCTGACGCGTGGCGCACGTTTCTTTTTTATTGCATGGCTGGTACGGCGCTTCGGTGCTCCAATTAGGGAATTTATCGAACGCTATCTTAGTTGGGTGGCCTTGGCTGTTCTTGCGGCCATCATATTAGGGTTTTGGTTTGTTTTAAGATAGTTCTATGTCTTCTTTTCTAAAGGCTCGTTTGTATTGGCACAGTGAGGTGGCTTTAGTTTGAGGTGCTTCAAACATTCAAACCATTGTTTGGCAATCGCAACATCTGATGTTTTTGAATTTACATCGTTTTCCTCATCTGCATCTACAATCACCAAAGCTGTTACATTGGTCTCTTTCATGATTTGAGCGGCGACTGCCTCTGTGGCAGCTACAACTTCATCTGCCAGCTCGACAAGATGATGCCAGTGTGGCGTAAGTTCGGGATTAGCAATGTCTTCCGTACATAAATCTGCAACGATATAGCAACCAAGGTGCTTAGCGGTTCGCGCTAATTTTACAAGGGAAGGACTTATCATCTTACCAACGATGACTATGTCGATATTTAATTTTTGTAAATGCTGGCTTACTTGTGATGGGTCTGCGTCATGAAGGTTGCCAAATACAGCACATTCGACGCCCAATTTTTCCAGCTCACGCGCCGGTGCCAAGCAGCGCTTACGTACGCCCTCATGTGGCGAGGTAAGGCCGCCATCGCGCTTTAATTCCACGGGTGCTTCGTTAAACCAAGCAATGTGCCGTAGCATAAATGTAAACTCACAAAGATCTGTTGATGGGCTTATGGTTATACTAGCGTCACATAACGTCCTTAGGAAGGACAGAGGTTTCAATAACGCGTTTAGCTAAAGTTATTGTAATTCTTCGTCCCTCAGCCAAGGAAGCTCGATCAAGTGCTCCGACGAGCTGGCGGATGGCACTTGATGTACGTTCAATGCGCGGAAGTAAGAAATCAAGAACATCAGTTCTGACGTCAAGTTGTCTGTCTCTAAACTGCTTAATTAATAAAGCCGACATCAGTCTATCATCAGGTGAAGTTAGGGCAACTGCAGGGCTAGCTGATAGACGTGAACGTAAGTCTGCTAGCAATATAGGCCATTGTGCTGGTGCTGATTTCGCCGTTAGAAGCAAAAAACCTTTAGCTTCGCGTAGCATATTAAATAAATGAAAGAGTGTCTGTTCCCTAGATCCGTCACGCGCGATAGTCTCGGCGTCATCAATGGCGATAAAGCGATTGCTCATAACAATGGCGCTTGCAGTATCATTAATTAAATCATCTGATGTAATTATTTTGCCTTTGCTGCGATGTTGCCAAACATGTGCTAGATGAGTTTTGCCGGCTCCGGAAGGACCATAAATGATCAAACAATGAGCAAGCCAATCTGGCCAGTTATCAATCCACGCGGCCGCTTCACGGTTACTGCTCGTAACCATGAAGTCATCACTTTCCATAGCTTCATGATGCGGGAGTGGTAACGGATATTGACTGGTCATGCCGATTTAGAGCTCACATCTTTATAAATTGAGCTGCTCTTGTATTGGGTAATCCCAAATCGAATTAAGACGCCAATGATCGCCGCGACTGGAACAGCAATCAAGACGCCGCTGAAGCCAAACAGTGTGGCACCAGATAGGATCGCAAATAAGATCCACATAGGATGTAAACCAACGCGATGGCCGATAAGACGCGGCGCCAATAAATAAGCCTCCAAGATATGCCCGACGATAAACACACATAAAACCATGCCAACGCGTAAGGGATCGTCAAACTGGACGAGTGCCAAGAGTACGCTACTGATCCAGCCAAAACCTGTGCCGACATAAGGTATGAACGAAAGTAATCCAGCGATAACGCCAATGGCCACGCCGTATTTTAAGCCGATGATGGATAATCCTGTGCTGTAAAGAAATCCCAGCGTCGAACAGACAAGCGCCTGACCGCGGATAAAACCGGAAAGCGCGGAATCAATATTATCCATGACGCCATGAATAGTTTTGTAGTAGCGGCGGGGCAAGAGTGAGTTAATCGCTGCGGTTAATTTTGGCCAGTCACGCAGCAGATAAAAAGCAACAATGGGTGTGATGATGGTAAGCGCGATAATGTCGAATAAAGCAACACCGCTTGTAACAATATTTTGTACAATTTCGCCAATAGCACTTAGGGCTTTGCCAGCATATTGGGCAGCGGCTTCATGAAATTTACTGACATCGTCCGGCGAGAATTGCGAGGTATATTGCTCAAGCCATGGAATACCACGCGTACGGAAGGTGTCGATGTAGCCAGGTAAGGCCGCAAGCAAGGCAGCGATCTGATTACGCATGAGCGGTAGAATGAGCGTAAAAATGCTGATAACTATGAGGATGAAGCCGGCTAGAACCACGAATGTGCTTAGCCAACGGGGAACTTTGCGTTTCGTTAGTTGGTTGACGACGGGATTGAGAAAATAGGCCAATGTCATACCGGCGACAAAAGGCAGGAGCATTTGGTGAAGTTGCCATATGATGAGCGCCAGCAAAATGACGAGAAATATCCAAAAGCGTAGCTGTATGCTTGAATTAGACATGATGCTATCCCCTTAAGGTGAACGGCCTGATATGAGTGTCCAGGCGCCAGTTGTATTGTTCTGCTCGAGCGAAAGATTCTGTGGTGCTAAGGACGCCTGCAGTTGAGTGATATCGCCACGAAACTCTATTTCAATATTGGCGTTACCACGGGTTACGGTAATCACATTTGTTTTATTGATCCCAGATACATTGCCAAGTTTACGTTTAATTGCAGCCCAATCCGCCAATGTGTTAATCGGTACGACAACGGGAAGACGCTCAATAGGTTCTTTAGGCGCTTTGGTCACCTGTTTCCAGCTTGTTTCCAATGTGTCTTTAATTTGCTTAATCGCTTGGGCGAAATCGGGTGGGGCCTGTAAAGTCCATTGTGATGGATCGCTACCCTTACCGTTGATGTCATAGCGAACGGCAATAACTTTTAATTCTGCCGAAGCCGTATCACTATTTCCCTGGAGTAGGGCAATAATTGCGCCGCCAGCTTGATATTTGTCGATGATGGCTCTGATGGCGTCAGGTTTCCCCGCGATTGCTTCCTGAGCGCTGAGGAGCGCAATATCATCAAGGTCACCCGTTGGTATAACAATAGGAACAAGCCCGTTGTTGCTCGAGGCGTCCTCCCAGGCCGTTCGCCATTTTGTTTGTTCTTCCCATAACACCATGTGGCCGTTGTTATTCACGACGGGCAGGATAACAATTGGGCGGCTTCGCGTTTCGGTAAAATTGGCACCATTTTTGTTAAGTAAGTCACGTATGGCATTTGGTTTGAATTGCACAGTAAATGTGCCGATATAACGCACGGAGGAGGTATGTTCTTGTTGAACCTCAAAAGCCTGTACGAGATCGGCAACCGCGTTATCATCTAATTTTGTGGCTAGGTTCACATCGGCTCCTAGTCTTTGCAAGAGCTGAATAAAGCCCGTACGCTGAGCCTGAGCAATAGCTTGATCTCGGGCATGAGCCGCATTGTCGGCCGTTACATCGGCAGCTATATCGGTGATTTGATAAATTGAACTGTCGTCGCCACTTTGCGCATATGCTGTTGAGCAAATGATGCTAAACAGCAAAAAAAGAACCCCTAGGTGTCGCATTGCAAAGTAATCCGTTTCGGCTATCTTCAGACCAAGTTTAGAGGGCCGTTATACCCAACCTTACGGGAGGTTACCATAAGCAGAAATTCGATCCTATCCGGTACACGCCGTCCCTATGCAGAGGCAGGGGTTGATATTGATGCCGGAAACGCTCTAGTTGAGGCTATCAAGCCCTTGGCTAAGGCTACGGCTCGCAGAGGGGCTGATGCTGGGTTGGGCGGGTTTGGCGCCTTATTCGATCTCAAGGCAGCCGGCTTTCACGATCCAATACTCGTTACAACGACGGACGGTGTTGGTACGAAGCTTAAAGTCGCCATTGATTGCAATCAGCACGATACGGTTGGCATTGATCTCGTGGCAATGTGCGTCAATGATTTAATCGTGCAAGGGGCTGAGCCTCTGTTATTTCTTGATTACTACGCCACGGGTAAACTCGATGTTTCAGCTGGCAAACGAATAATTGCTGGAATTGCCGAGGGCTGTAAACAGGCTGGCTGTGCCTTGGTTGGTGGTGAAACTGCAGAAATGCCGGGTATGTATGCCGCTGGCGATTATGATTTGGCTGGGTTTGCTCTGGGAGCGGTTGAGCGCGATAGAATTCTTCCCCATAACAACATATCTGTCGGGGACATTGTTCTTGGTCTTGCTTCAAGCGGTGTTCACAGTAACGGGCTTTCCTTGGTGCGTAAAATTGCTGCCCAGGAAAAACTATCCTTAAGTGCGCCAGCACCGTTCGATGCATCAAAGACCTTAGGTGAGGTTCTCCTTGAGCCGACGCGCATTTACGTGAAGGCTGCTCTGCAGGCTGTACGCTCGGGACATGTCAAGGCCATGGCACATATTACGGGTGGTGGTTTGCTTGAAAATATTCCGCGCGTTTTGCCAGAAGGTATGGGTGTTTGGCTTGGTGCTACAAGTTGGACAGCACCCTCAGTTTTTCGGTGGCTCGCGAGCAGTGGCGCTATCGATCCAATGGAAATGGCGAGGACATTCAATTGCGGTATTGGTCTTGTTGCCATCGTAGCTAGCGAACATGCCGAAGAGATCATAAAAATTCTGACATCTGCTGGTGAGAAAGTTTTTCGCATCGGCGAAGTCGAGCTTAACCGTTCTGAACAGCGCGTAACACTAGAGGGCGCAGATAGCGTATGGCCGTGCTAAAGGTCGCAATATTAATTTCTGGACGCGGTAGTAATATGCAGGCGTTAATTGATGCCGCACATCAACCGGGTTATCCGGCAAAAATTGTATGTGTTATTTCAAACCTCGCCGAGGCCGAGGGGCTAACGAAAGCCAGTAAAAACAACATCCCCATCGCCATAGTCAATCACCGAGATTTTAAAAACCGTGAACTATTTGAACATGAGCTAGATAAAAGACTTAAGGATTTTGGTGCTGAGCTTATATGTTTGGCTGGCTTTATGCGCTTGCTGACGCCTTGGTTCGTCGAGCGTTGGCGGGATAAACTCATAAATATTCATCCTTCCTTGTTGCCGTCGTACCCTGGTCTCGATACGCATAAACGGGCGATAGCAGAAGGTGTTAAATTTGCAGGTTGTACGGTACATTTTGTCCGCGCTGAAATGGACCATGGCCCTATCATTATTCAAGCAGCTGTACCTGTTTACCCAGACGACAGTGAGGAGACGTTGGCTGCCAGGGTGCTTAAAATTGAGCACCGGATATATCCAGATACCGTTTTGGCTATCGCAGAAGGCCGGGTCAATGTATATCAGGAACGCGTTTTTATAGCGGACTCAGTTCCGCCAAGGGAATCATCAATTAACCCCATATGATATGGGGCCTCATTCAGCTGATCTTGCGTGACGTCTTAGGGCAGGCTTATAAGCATCTCACAACATAAGGAGATAACTACATGAGTAGCAAGTCGAATTCACAACCAAATTCGTCCGCCGAAATGCAAGTACCGACGGCACTCGTTAAAGAGCGCCTCGCGGGATGGAACGCCTTCACAAAGTTTATCGTTATCAACTGCGTTGCTATCGCCGGCTTTCTTCTTTTGATGCTGTTATTTTTTAAAGTTATCTACTAACCAACAATTTCTTCTTGCTTGAAGAAGTAGGCGATTTCGGTTGCTGCGTTTTCAGGACTGTCTGAACCATGCACTGAATTAGCCTCTATACTTTCAGCAAATTCTTTGCGGATGGTGCCTGCATCGGCGTTGGCGGGATTGGTTGCTCCCATTATTTCGCGGTTGCGTGCGACAGCATTTTCCCCTTCAAGCACTTGAACAACAACTGGGCCTGAACACATAAAAGCGCATAGATCTTTAAAAAAAGGCCGCGCCTTATGGACGTCATAGAAACCTTCTGCTTGTTCACGGCTTAACCTTAAGCGTTTTTGCGCTATAATGCGCAAACCAGATTCCTCAAACTTGGCGTTGATTTTGCCAGTTAAGTTGCGACGCGTAGCATCTGGTTTAATGATAGAAAGCGTCCGCTGGACAGCCATAATCTAACTCCTGAAATGAAAGGAATGAGCGGGGTTATAGACGGGGAATAATGTATGTGCAAGGGCGTGTTACGCTTAGGACTTGCCATAGCAATTATATTTGTTCTCAAAACAGACTTGCTGCAATCAGGATTTTTTGGGCATATGTCTAAGAAGAGGGTCGGTCCAAGATAAAGGGAGTGCCGCCATAAGTCTGACGAGCGCATACATCGGAAAGGGAAAAGCAATCCTCGCTTTATTCTTGGCTAATCCCTCTTTTATGATTTGAGCTGCGCGTGCAGCTGGCATGATAAAAGGCATGGCGAAACGGTTCACCTCTGTCATGGGCGTCTTGATGAAGCCGGGACAAATAACATTTACCTCTACGTCAAAATGGGCCATTTCGTTGCGCAAAGCTTCACCATAGATACGCACCGCTGCCTTGCTGGCAGCATAAGAGGGTGCCCCTGGTATCCCGCGAAAGCCGGCTAACGAACTCATGATTGCAATTTGTCCCCGTCGCCGCCGCATCATGATCGGCATTGCCGGCTGGATGGTATTCAAAACACCCGTAACGTTCGTATTGAATATGGCACGTGATTGGTCATCACTTTCATATCCTCTGCCAGTACCAGCTGAGATACCAGCATTGGCTATAATGAGATCGAGCGGTTCTATGGCATCACAACTTTCGATCCAGCTAGCGACTGTCTTAGTATCGGTGACTTCGCCACATTTTGTCGTGACGATGGCGCCTTGGCGCTCGGCACGCGTTGCCGTTTTGGTCAGTCGGATTGGGTCTCGGCCATGGAGAGACAGGTGTATGCCAGGCATAGCGTAGCGTTCGGCCAATGCGGCACCTATACCGCTCGAAGCACCAGTAATGGCTATATGTTTGGGGTATTGCATGGAATGGCATATTGCTAGCTGAATTGACAAAACACTAGCCCAAATCAACTCGCCTCGTTAAATTGGCGCACCTCGTTAAATGACACACCCTGGCGCACTATGGGGATAAAACAGAATCTATGGATGAGCGTTATGCATTTGGCGATATCCAACGCCGTGGCTTGATGATGGTCTTGTCATCGCCGTCAGGCGCCGGCAAGACAACAATTTCACGGCATTTGCTCAGCTCTGATCCCAATATAATGCTTTCCGTATCGGTTACGACGCGCGCCCCGCGTAAAAACGAGGTCGATGGCCGGGATTACCGTTTCGTTGATCTCGTCGATTTTAATCTTATGGTCAATCGTGAACAACTTTTGGAGCATGCCAAAGTATTTGGTAACTACTATGGCACGCCGCGGTTGCCGGTAGAAAATACGCTGACTGAGGGTCGTGACGTGTTATTCGATATTGACTGGCAAGGTACGCAACAGCTTGCAGAAAAAGCGCGCGATGATCTGGTTAGTGTGTTTATTCTTCCGCCTTCATGGCGTGAGTTAGAGCGTCGGCTCCATACGAGAGCGCAGGATGAGCCATCCGAAATAAATCGCCGCATGGCCAAAGCCTCCGATGAAATGAGCCACTGGGCCGAATATGATTATGTAATCATTAATCGTGATATCAATCAAAGCGTTGCTGCTGTGAAAGAAATTTTAAATAGCGAACGGCTCAAGCGTCGTCGTCAAATTGGCCTTGCAGAATTTGTCAAAGGTCTAAAAGAAGGACATTAAGCGAACTTTTTGGCTAGCCCCTAAAGCTTTCGCACTAAATTCTCAAAATCTTCTACAGATAAATCTTCAGCACGTAGTGTTGGATCTAGTCTTGCGCGTATCAGGAGTGCCTCACCACCGAGCGCTTGCAGGCTGGAGCGCAGCATTTTTCTGCGTTGACCAAACGCCGCGGCTGTTACCATTTCCAACTTCTCAAGTGGGACGTCGTGTTGCCTTTGCTGGCGAGGTACCAGATGAACAACGCTCGAATCGACTTTGGGTGGTGGTGTGAAGGCGCGTGCGGGAATATTTATCACGCGCTTAACATGGCAACAAAACTGCGTAATAACGGATAAACGTCCATAGGCTTTGTTGCTGGGTTTGGCTATAAGTCTGTCTGCTACTTCGGCTTGAAACATCAGTGTCATACTACGGAAATCGCTCATATGATGAAGCCAGTTCAAAAGGAGAGGGGTTGCAATATTGTAAGGCAAATTGGCTACAATCGCACGCGGCGCATTAGCTAGGTCCGCTAGGTTTATTTCAAGAGCGTCTGCCATAAGGACTTCAAGGCGATTTTCTGAAATATTAACGAGTTCTTCCAACGCTGCAAGGCAACGACGGTCTTTCTCGATGGCGATGATCTTTTTCGCGCGGGTGTGGAGTAAGGAACGTGTCAGCCCACCAGGCCCTGGGCCGATTTCAAAAACAGTGCAGTCGCTTAAATCACCAGCTAATTCGGCAATTCGGCGCGTCAGATTAAGATCGCAGAGAAAATGTTGTCCCAATGACTTCTTGGCCATAAGCTCATAACGCTTAATAACCTCGCGTAGGGGCGGAAGCATTTCAAGTGCGGGCATAATCTCGAGGTTGGACCATCATGGAACCGTTGTTAATTTGACATCCAAGTAGGCCTCGCGGCGCAAGTCTCGTAGTAATCGCCGCGCTTGCAGTTCAAGTTTTTCAGTGCCTATGGAATTTAAAATGGCAGTGCGGTCTATGTTGTCTGGTATCTTGCGACCGCAGACGAAAAGGATCAAAGCTCCCTTATCCGTGGCCATGGCGTCGCTCGACTTGTTGACGGGCAAATCGCGTACTTTATTGACCAGCCATGATGGCGCCTTGTCGAGTTTAACTTCCCCCAAATCTTGCCAATGCCAAAGTGGAAATTGTTGTGCAAGTTTAGTTGACAAATTGTTGCAGTCCGTAATTGACGAACGCAGCTGATCAGATTCTCTTAGTAGAGCCTCTTTGTTGGGATTGTTACCAAATGGCCGAAAGGCCTGCTGAAGATTGATGGACATATCTTTGACATCACCAAGCGCAATAGTCCGCTTTTCGCGCACGCCGAGAATATGGTAGCCGTTTGATGCTCGAATAGGGCCAACGACTTCCCCAGTTTGCGTTGCAACCAAAGCTTTATTCAGTTCGGGTGATAATTGTCCTTCTTGTATCCAGCCAATATCGCCACCCGTAGCAGCACCAGTGCTTTGCGAGAATTGCCGTGCAATTTCGCCAAAGTTGCCGCCGCTTTTTAATTGCTGCACTAGATTTTCGGCAAATTGTTTGACCTGATCTTCTTCCTTGGGGTTATCTACCGCAAGAAAGATTTCGCTAACGAGAAACTCTTCCTTGCCGGCATTGGCGCGTATGCGTTCGACGGCGGCATCAACTTCATCATCGCCTACATCCACGCGCGGACGCAATTCACGTTGTACGACCTTGTTCCAGGCAATACCGGCGCGCACCTGAGAAATCAGGGCGTCGGCAGACACGCCATGTTGCGTGACATAAGTCTTCATATCGCCAGGAATATGATTTTCCTCGGCAATTCTTGCCAAAGCTTGATCGATCTCATCTTGTGAAACCGTTATCTCTTGTTTTTTTGCTTCTTGCATCTCCAGCTGTTCGTCGATCAGCGTATGTAAAATTTGTGGCAATATTTTCTGCCTGATTTGCTCGTTATCAGGGAAACCAGATGACAGTAAACCCATAGCAATCCGTTCCCGCACATCTGAGGTTGATATGATGCTGTCATTGACCACGACGGCAATGTGTTCATCAATTGCACCTGTTGTGGGAGCCGCCGCTGCTGGCAATTGATCAATGCGCTGCGCCCACACAACGGATGGTATGGCAGCGATAGCCAGAAGGAAAAATGCAGACAGGATATAACGCATGCTATGTGCTAACAGATAATATGAAATATGTCATGCTGATCACGGTGTCCTGATATATCTATTTTTGAATTCGCCAGAAATCCCAGAAATCCCAGACTACCAGGCAAACAAGGAAAAGAAAAAGCGTTAAACGAAAAATAAATATATCACCAACGAGGCGTACAAAAATGACATCTATCATAGCAATCAGAAGCCCACAAACTAGCATCGATAGAAATGTAGCGATATGCGAGACAAGTAGGTTGCTCTGGTTGGATTTAATTGAGAATTGGTAACTAAACTGGAAGCAAGCAAATAAAGGTGCGACAATAACGAGGCCTACGAATAGCAGGAGCGTATTAAGCGTTTGGGGGTTGGTTACAACCATGAATTCTCTTTGTATGATGGGGTATGACAATATCAACACGACAAAAAGAATGAAATTCTTCAGAAAATTCCACTTCATCTGGTCAAGTTTCATGGGTGCTTTCCTCATTGAACGAGCGTCAGCCATCTTCCAAGTAGAGTAAGGCTGCATTACCAAGCGTTAGTGCGGCAACCGGGATGGCCCAAGCCGAGAGAAACACGGGCAGAGTTTCGTTTGACCCCATGGCGGTGACCACATTATTGAGCGAATAGATCAGACTACCTATGAAGAATCCAGCTAGTACCGTTACCATAATACCGCCGCGCCGGCTCATGCGTAAGGAAAAGGCGGCTGCAAAAAACACCATGGCACAAAGGAGCATAGGTTGCGCGAGCAAGGTCTGAAAGGCTAACTCGTGTCTTCCTGGCGGCAGACCGATAGCCTTAAGGGCACGCACAAAGCCAGGCAGTTGCCAAAATGAAATAGTCTCTGGAGCTGCCATACTCTCTTGGATTTTGTTAAGTGTCAGTGCGGTTTTTAGCTGATAATGCTCGACAGCTTCGGGAGCTTTTTCATCCCAATTGAACCAGGCATTATCAATTTGCCAGTAGCCATTTTGCAAGACTGCCTGAGGTGCGTCTATACGACCCAAATAATGATCATTTGTATCGTATATAAATGCCATCAGTGGTGTTAGCGTCAGTGGATTTAATTCAACATGGTCGGCATGGAGTAGATAACGTCTGTCGGCATCATGCTGGCGTAGCCACAACCCGGCGCCGGTCAATTCGAGTGTTGGAACTCTTTGCAGATAATGCAGCTCAAGTTCTTTGTATTTAGCGTTGAGCGTTGCGCCAACAGGATTGATCATCGTTACATTAAAGAAGCTAAAGAGCAGCGTGATAAGGAGCGCAGGTGCAAGGAATTGCCAGGCAGAAATTCCGGCCGCGCGGGCAACAATCAACTCCTGACTTCTGGTTAGTCGCCAGAAGGTAAACATCCCCGAAAAAAGAACAACAAACGGAAGAATTTTTTCTATCGTTTCAGGCAGTTTAAAAACACCCATTTTGACAACGAGCAAAAATGTCGTGTCAGGTCTGTCTGCGGCGCGGCGCAACAGTTCGGCTACTTCGAATAAAAAAATTACGCCAGCAAGGGATGTCAAGAATATCAAAAACCACAGCAGATACATGCGCCCAAAATATCGTGTGAGGGTCCAATGTTGGATCATGTCGTGGCCGCTGCTGCTAACGCTGTTGCTGGAACAGGTTTGCGGAGAATTTTTGAATTAAGCAGTATCAAACAAAGCGGTGTCGGGGCTAGGACAACTATATAAAGCACCAAAGCCAACCAGCTTTCCTTGGTGATAAGACTTGTCGTCGAAAGCGTTGCCGCTTGGACAATGGTAACAGACAAGGCAGCTATGAGAATACGCTTACTCATACCGCGCCGATTGAACTCACCGGCGAGAATGGTGGTAAGTCCGATAAGCGCGTACGATATGGCCAATAAGGGGGTTGCTAAACGTTGCTGGAGTTCGGCCATGAGACGCTCTGGCGAGGCTCGGTTCTTGAGCATCTGTAGAGACGGATTAAGTAGCTCTTGAAGAGTTTGCTCGCGCGGGTCTGGCAAACGAAGTGTCTCGGCGCCGCGCAGGGCTTGTAAATCTAATACGTAGCGGTCGAATGTCAGCTGATCCAAATGTCCTGTTGTGCGGTCCATTTCCTGCCGTTTACCATTGAAAACGACGATCTGCGGCTGGCCGTTGACGACGAGCATCTGACCTTTATCGGCCATGATTGTAACTGTGTTATCCGGCTTGCGCACATCGTGAAGCAAAATACCCTGAAGCTCGCCATTGCTGCCGCGCTCCCGCGCATAAAAAGTTAAGCCATCGGTGATGTCGTTAAAATTTCCAGGTCGTGCTAGAAACACAGAGAAATTATCGCGCACCGAATACTGCAACGCTACAAGTTCACGGTTAGCTGCCGGCGTTAGCCATAATGTCAGGGCATAGCAAATGATCATGACAATAGTGGCAAGCACAAGCGCTGGCATAGCTTGACGCATGGGGCTAATGCCAGCGGCCCGTAAGATTACCAGCTCGCTGTCGATGGCGAGCTTGTGATAGACAAATGTTACTCCAACCGCCAAGCCCAGTGGCAATACCAAGGGTAGAAATGTTGGCACCGATAGTCCCATGAGCTGGAAAAAGATCCATAAAGTTGAAGAGTTATCGATGACCAAGGACAAAAGCCGGAACATTTGAGTAAACAGGACAACAATAGTCACAGCCACGCCCGCAAAGAGAAAGGCGGTTAGCAATTGCCGAAACAAATAGAGGCCGAGGCGATTGGTCATGGGCATTGTTCTTAATAGGTTTGGGTCCATACAGCAACTTTTGATGCTTCTGGGGTCAGCCATTTACCTTGATAAATAAGGTATTCCAAAGATAATTTGCGTTTTATAAGCAAAACATGTCACCCGAGCCTTTCGGTCTGATATAGTGGACAGTCAACCAGAGCCTAGCTAGATAAAAGTTTCGTTCATGCCATACTGATATTTGTCCTGACATTGACCTTTGCGCCTACTATCAGATAACAAATATGTCCAAGGGTCTCTCTTACTTGAAGGTTTAGAAAATGCTCAAAATTGTATTCTCGCCCGCCACACTGCCAAATAGAGGTGTCTTGGTTCTCACGGTTGCTACCGGGCAGAAGTTGGGCGAAGAAGGTCTGAGGCTCGATCGTAAATTAGGCGGTGTTTTGAAGAAGGCGATGGCTGCCAGCACTTTTTCAGGCGCCAAAGAACAGTTGCTGACCATAGTGGCGCCAGCCAAATCGCGGTTGTCGCGTCTCATCTTAGTAGGCCTTGGTGATCCGATTAAGGCGTCAGATGTCGTCATGCAACGCATTGGGGGCACGGCCATGGCAGCGCTTCAGGGCAACAAGGATACACATGCAATTTTGCTTGTTGATGAGTTCAAGGGATCGTCATTGCCGGAAGGCGAGGCCGTGGCACAGGCTGCCTTCGGCGCTCGACTACGTTCCTATCGCTTCGACAAATACCGCACTAAATTAAAACCGGATCAAAAGGAACATCTTAAAACACTCACGGTTGCCAGTGCCCATGCCGTTAAGGCGCGCAAGGCCTATTTGTCACTTGATTGTATTGCAGATGGCGTATTTCTTACGCGCGATCTGGTTTCAGAGCCACCCAACATCATTTATCCTGAAACATTGGCTCAACAATGCAACACCTTGAAATCTTTGGGAGTTAAAGTTGAGATTTTAGACGAAAAACAGATGAAGAAATTGGGTATGGGAGCCCTACTTGGCGTGGCCCAAGGGAGCGCCAAACCGGGTCGTCTCGTCACGCTCAGTTGGCAAGGTAATGCTTCTGCTAAGGACAAACGGCCGGTGGCCTTCATCGGTAAGGGCGTGACGTTTGATACAGGTGGCATCTCCATCAAACCTGCGGCTGGCATGGAAGATATGAAATGGGATATGGGAGGCGCAGGCGCTGTCATCGGTGCTATGAAAGCCCTGGCAGGACGCAAGGCAAAAGCGAATGTCGTCGGTATTGTTGGTTTGGTTGAAAATATGCCATCCGGTACGGCGCAACGTCCTGGTGATATCGTTACATCAATGTCTGGGCAAACGGTTGAGGTGATTAATACTGATGCCGAAGGCCGTCTTGTTTTGTGTGATGCCATTTGGTACGCACAAGAAAAATTTAACCCAAGATGTCTGATTGATTTGGCAACGCTCACCGGTGCAATAATAATTTCTCTTGGCCATGAGTATGCGGGCCTATTCAGTAACGACGATACGCTTTCCAGTCAGTTAATAGCAGCCGGCAAAAAAGTTGAGGAAGAGTTATGGCGATTTCCAATGGGTGATGCTTATGACAAGGATATTGATTCGCCAGCAGCAGATATGCGCAATATTGGTTCAGGTCGTGGAGCCGGCAGCATAACGGCGGCACAGTTTATTTATCGATTCGTCAAAAAAGGCACACCCTGGGCGCATCTCGATATCGCCGGCATGGCTTGGCAGAATAGAGACAAGCCCGTCGTGCCCAAAGGCGCCACCGCCTATGGCGTTCGCTTGCTTGATCGCTTTGTGAGCGATAATATCGAAGGCAAATGAGCGAAATTCGGTTTTATCATCTGACGCGTAAATCGCTTGAAGAAGCATTGCCCGAGTTATTAGAAAAAACACTCGAACGTGGTTGGCGTGCAGTCGTGATGGCTGGCTCGCAAGAACGTGTCGAGGCGCTGGCACAACATCTCTGGACCTATCGACCCGATAGTTTTCTGCCACACGGCAGCGCTAAAGATGGTCATGCCGAAGAGCAGCCCATATGGCTTACGTCAACAGATGAACGTCCCAATAATGCGGCCCTCCTTTTTCTAACTGATGGAGCAGGATCAGACAATATTGGCGATTACCAAAGGGTCTGTGAAATATTTAATGGCAACGACGATGCTGCCATTGCTTCCGCTCGACAGAATTGGGCAAAATACAAGGCTGGCGGCCACGAGCTAAGCTATTGGCAGCAAGGAGAAGAGGGGTGGAAAAATAAGTCCAATGATGCGTGATACGTATTGGTTATAATTTATTTAGTCACTGTATGGATTGCGCTTTTTTTAAACTCACCAATTTCGCAACGTTTTGATTGTGCTCGCTAAGATCTTTTGCGAAGACATGACCGCCAGTTCCATCGGCAACAAAATACAAATAGTCATTGTTTTCAGGATGTAAGGCAGCTTCGATCGAAGCGCGTCCCGGATTACAAATGGATTTCGGCGGTAATCCATCATTTGTATAAGTATTATAGGGGGAGGGGAAAGTAAGATCGTCATGCGTCAATTCACGGTCCAGAGGTCCCTGACCGTGTGTTACGGCATAGATGACGGTTGGATCTGATTGCAGACGCATATTTTTCTGCAAACGATTATAAAATACACCAGCGATGCGCGGACGTTCTTGTGGCTTTCCAGTTTCTTTCTCTATGATGGATGCCATCACCAAGGCCTCGTCGGGCGTTTTTAAGGGAATGCTTGTGTCGCGGTCGGCCCATAGTTGGTGAAGTGTTTCTTGCATTGCTTTTTGCATTCTTTCAATAATGGTCGATCGCATGTCGCCATAACTGTAGCGATAGCTTTCTGGCAGCAACGAGCCATCGGCAGGAATAGTCGTAACATCACCCATAAAGGTCGAATTATTTTTAAGCAAATCAACAATCTCAACTGAAGTTAATCCTTCGGCCACCGTATAAAGACGTACAACGGAATGTCCTTCATGCATCATCAGCACGATATCGGCTAAACTTTGATGCGGCGTGAACTCATATTCGCCAGCTTGAAGGGCGCCGTTTGCCAAAATCTTGACAGCGAGATGGAACATGACTTGGTTGGGAATAATTTGCTCACTCTCGAGCATGGCGCCGATTTCAGGGGAACGCATGCCGTGCGATATCACGAGTGTTTTCGTATCTGTGACAGGCCCAGGACTTAGAATTGCCGCTGCGCTGAGGCCGATGGGCAACAAAATGATGACGGTTAGCAAGGCTATAATACGTCCCAACCTCAACTTAGGCTGGGATGGCGATGGCGTTTCAGCGCCAGAAACGGGGTCCTCAGATGACGGCTCTGTCAATGGATCCTCTATAAACTTGTACGTCTTTGACCTTAGACGCTAGCGCCTAGATTGCGAAGCAAAAATTTAAATCGAATGGCATGCCGATATTGATTGGGAGGATGGCTATATGGTTGCATATCCGATAAAATCACTTTTGAAAGTGGACCTGCAGTAATCAGGATATTGCCGATGATTGTGACATTCTGCCTACAAGAAGATACTGGGGAAGTCTCCTCGGTCGAACGTGCGCGATATACCATAGGCTCGGTACGCAAAAACATTCCAGGCGCTAAGATAGTGCAACTGTCAAATGACACTTTTCCTGGTATCGAAGGGGTCGACGAAGTGCTGCGCCACCCTTATAGAGGGGATTTTATTATGTGGGGGTTTGGGGCCATGATTAAGCTCTGTGAGCGGCCGGAAAACATCCTGCAAATTGCGACGGATGTATTGGTTTGTAAGAATGTGAGAGACGTATTTAATGACGACTTTCATGTTGCCGCTTGCCGGTATCCGGCAAAAGATAGAAATGACAATGCATTTTGCGGCGACGTTGATTTCATAAAACCAGGCGGCGGAGAGATATTTAATCAGGCCTTGGCCGTTTATCAGTCGTTTCGTGTCAAGGATGGCTGGGAAGGCGGACAAACGGCATTTCTACGCGCGACGATCGATACAAGTTTAACTATAAAAGAACTTGATTACGATACCTATTGTCGAACACCTGACAAACAGCAAGATAATTTGGATGAGGCCGCACTTATTCATTTTCGTGGACCTCGTAAGCTCTGGATGATTGATTATGCAAAGACAAAAGGTTATTAAGCGGATTAATCTGAAAGGCGATAAGAATAATATCGTCTACTGGATGTAGTGTTTATATAAAACGAAAGGGTATTTTATGAATAGGTTATCGATATTATTTAAGGCCTATGGTGCGAGATTGCTCATGCCGTTGGAGGATAAGTTACCGATTGCTTCCTTGGCTGCGGCGTTGGGTACTTGTATTGCAGCTTATGTTGCTTATAAGGGACTTCCTTTAGAGTTTGTCGAGGCTAGCTTGATCACAACAGGTTTATATATGAATAAACTAGCGCGAAACGCTCAAAATTGGGACGGCAATATTTTACAGCATTATGGAATTGATTGTAATGTTCGACGACATGCCAATCGCATCAGAACGGCAGGTAACGTTTTGATGACACTAACGAGTGCCGCTATAACGGCTGTCACACAACGTAGGTTTCCAAATACAGAATTAGCAGGTGCTGCCGCTGTCGCGACACTCGCCCTGGGCGCTCTTACGCAGACGGGTGTCAATCGACGCGGTGGTTGGCGGCAATTATTGAGAGCTACGCGATAGGAACGTGTGCGAAATACACCGAGAGTCAATTCAAGAGGAGAGGATGTTGCAAGAAATGTCTTTCAATATCCTATGAGAAGAATCTTTCCGTCTGAGCTTATGGCCTATTTAAAATAACTTTAGAACGGCTTGTGACAGTTGGCCTGATATACCCAGCGACGCAACACTTAATTGGTTCTGTGCCTGGAGTGCCAGAAGGCTTGCGGCTTCCTGATTGGTGTCCGCCAAAGTCAGGTTATCTGACGCCGTTTGAAGGTTATTGATCAAATTGGATGTAAAATCCTGATTGGTTTGGATCAATGTAGCGTTATCACCGAAGCTAGCGGCGTTGGCATTCAATGTCGACAATGCACTCTGTAATTGTGAGTTGGCTGCATTAATGTCGGCTGTCGTCGCAAAACCGTTCGATACACTGGTGATGTTGAGACCGCTTGATGTGACGTTAACGCTGGGAATTGTCACTCCCGATGTATTGTTGGCATTGAAGTTCACTGTGAGACTTGTTGATGTGTTATTGATCAAATTAGTGCCGTTAAATGTTGCGTCATTGACCAGCTGATCGAGCTGGGGAAGCAGCGCGTTATATTGTGTTGCTAAATTGGCCCGGGTGGTCGTATCCGTGGTGCCGGCTGCTTGGGCAGTTATTCCTTGAAGCTGTTGAACGACTTGGGTGACATCTGAAATCGAACTCGTGGTTGAATTTACAGTCGCCAAAGAGGTTGCGAGATTGTCCTTTAGGCTCGCGAGGTCATTTGCCTGCTGAAGAAAATTCTGCGAAGCGTAAAATGCCGTCGCGTTGTCCGAGGGCGAATTAACGGATTTACCAGTAGACAACTGTTGCTCTGTTGTCTTCAATTGCTGTTCATTGTTGGCTAGTGCCGTCAAGCTTGACTGCAGAGAAAATGAATTAGTTACATTGCCTATGGTCATGATGACATGATCTCCGCGTTTAAGACGGATTTATTTCTGTATATTTTTGGGTGATGGCAATTTTAGCTATTTTTCCCTAAATTCAGGTTAAAACTATAATGTTGATTAAAATATGCGCTAAATAATTTGCTAAGTTGAGAGCTACAGCGACCCTTTGCGGAAGTCTTAAAGCATCAAGTAAAGCAAGTGCAATAACTCTGATAGATTAAGGAAGCGTCTCAGTAGATATTTTTTAGTTGTCTGCATTCGCCATGTAAAGGATCAAAGCCAACAAGGTTAATGTCATGCTATTAACTTACATGCGGCCTTGCCCTCAACCACATATGGTGGCAATAATATTCGGCATATGTTAGTTAATTAGAGCTTCCATATATTGAAGGTTGAGCATTCAATTTGATAAATAGGATCGATGCATGTTCTCTGCGTTTTACGTCCGCGAATCAACCAGGTATAATTTAGCCGTAGCAACCGATAGGTGTCTGGAAAGAATTATCCCTGATTTTGGTTTTGGTTATTCTGAATACTATCCTCGGACAGCATTAGGGATCGTATTAAGTAATCCTTTGATATTGTTATTTAGGCCCAGATCAGTGGGGGCTATGCTTTTTGGTGATTTTTTCGAAGATTATTTGCAGAAACTAAATAATATTCGTACTGACTGGCGAATAACGGAAGCAGATTTAAATCGCGCGCATTCAGAGAGTGATTACCGTGACTTGTTCTGGAATATGTGTGGCTTGGTCAAAGGAGATGATCGAGCGACTGCTTATTTGATTTCATATGTTTTGAAATTCAATCGCACGGCGCCAGGGGCGAGCGCTGGTGCATTAAGTAGGATCTCACTTTCGTTTAGGCAGGGATTGTTTCAAGATCGCAACCAGCCAGGGCAATCCGGCGATCGCTCTACAGACATCGCTGGCAAAATATTTCTGGCTATGGCGGATGATTTTGTAGGGGCAGGGCATATTGTGTTGGGTCAGGAGTGGCAAGCCGCTGCTATGGAGAAAGCGGGGATCACTTCAACCGATCCACATATTGTTAAGACACCTCTATGGCTACGAAGTATTGGCAGGAGCATGACCAACACTTTGTGTATTCGTGGGAGAGTTACCGATAGAAAGATATACAAGCTGCTCGGTTATATGCTGGCTTTGGAAACCAGAGGCACAGTTGAGTATAATGTATTTAATAAACAGCTTCCTCAAAGCCAATATGTGCTCGATCATCTGGTTGCTGAACCAGAACATGCTAAGGCTATGCTGGAGGGGGTCAATCTTGGCATTACGTGCGCAAGAAATCCGCGAATGGCGCATCAATGGGTTATGGAAGGTTACAATAAATTTCATCGGCATGCATGGCTGCTTTGTGCGCTAGCCCCTCGCACGGCCTTAAAGGCAGCGGGAAACCCAAGCCAAATGGGGTTCCTTGATCATCCATGCCGGCCGACTATCGAACAGCAATGCATGAATGTATCTACTGGTGCAGCAACAAACCAAGGATTTGGTTTTTAATATAATCTCAAAAACAGCAACTGCGCTCTTTTTCCAAATACAATAGGCCGCACTTCAAGAAGAAGTCTACGTCTTCAATCTGAGACGCGGGCACCATTTTCGATCTGCCAAATCTCAGGTTCATCGCGACGAGGGTGTCGTTGTGCTAGCTCGGCTACAGGCGGAATTTCTGAACGTTCCCAGATGAACTCGAAATGGCGGCGGTAACTATCGGCAATATGCGTGTTACGAATTATGGCAATTCGCACAGTCGGAGACCATATGATTAGAGCTAATGTAGTTCCATATACCGCATAGGAAACTTCTCTAAAATATTCTTTAGGCATCCAGCGATAGAATGTAGGATAGCCAAACATCGTCTTGTCACCGTGAGCGATTAAACAGCGTTCTTTCACGCCAAAGCGCATCAAGCTTTTGTTATATTCTTCGTTCATGGCGCTGGTTACCATCTCAACCCATTTTTTTTCTATTGTATTACATAGCAATAGTTCCTTAGTGCCTTGACGATAGGCTTCCATAAAATCTCGCACTAAAGATTCGAGCGCACCTTCCCCTTCGCGTTTTTCTATGTCGAATACTTCGCGACGCAACGTTACTGTGCAGTCATCGCCAAATTCGATGTTAGCTTTTTCTAGGGCAGTTTTTATTGCCTTAATGGTCTCAAGTCTTGGGACGACTAATCCCGCTTCGATGTTATGGATGTTGCGCAATGAGAGACCTGCCGCTGCAGCCAATTGACGCTGTGACCAGTTCACCATGGCGCGTGCGGCGCGTATTTGTTCAATAGCAATCATCGTAGCGTTCCATGGGGCTAGGTTTGCATAAAATATGCAATATAGGTAATTATATAGGCAATTTAATCATAGATATCCAGTTTGGTTACGTATTAATTTCTAAGCCAAGACAATGAGTTACGCCAAAAATTCTCAAATTGGCCTCATCCAATTGGTCGCATCTAATGGAATCTGAAAAATTGCGCGAAACGCCTGACGCTCCATTATTTTCTTATGACGAAGCCTTTAGCCGCAATCTCGGATGGGTCACCGCTTTCGAACAACAAGAACTCCGTTATAAGCGTATAGCCATTGCTGGAATGGGAGGCGTTGGCGGTTCACATCTTCTGACGCTGACCAGGCTTGGCATTGGCGCCTTTAATATTGCCGATTTTGACAATTTTGAGCTGGCAAACTTCAATCGGCAGGCTGGCGCATCGCTATCATCTATCGGCAAATCAAAAGCCGATACGATGGCCGAGATGGCACGCACTATTAACCCTGAACTCGATATTAGGAAGTTTAAGGACGGCGTTACGGATAATAACATCAACTCATTTCTTGAAGGGGTCGATGTCTATCTCGACGGGCTCGACTTTTTTGTTCTCGATACACGACGCAAGATTTTTTCCCTTTGTCATGAACTTGGGATTCCAGCCGTCACAGCAGCGCCTGCTGGTATGGGGGCTGCCTATCTTGTTTTCACAAAAGACGGAATGAGTTTCGAAGATTATTTCTGCATGCGCGATTTTCCAAAAGATAAGCAGATGGTTCATTTTCTTTTGGGGCTAACCCCGGCCGGGCTACATCGTTCCTATTTGGTTGATAAAACACGTTTTGATATTAAAAATCAACGCGTGCCTTCGACAGGTCTTTCCTGCGAATTATGCGCTGGTGTTGCAGCTGCACAAATCTTGAAACTACTCCTCAAACGTGGTCCGATTTATGCCGCGCCCTGGTATCATCATTTTGATGCCTATAAGTGCAAATGGAAACGAGCAAGGTTGGTAGGTGGGAATGCAAATCTTCTCCAGCGCTTCAAAATTGCAATTACTCACCGTCAGTTTGAGCGTCTAAGCAACGCAGATCATCCACCACTTCCTGTACATAGTCGCGCTATCGAAGCCATTTTTGATCAGGCGCGCTGGGCCCCAAGTGGAGATAATACGCAGCCTTGGCGTTTTGAGATTATCGATGACAGCCATGCCATTATTTATCTGGCAACGGCAAAAGCTAGATCTATAGAAGATTTCTACGATTTCGATAATGGAGTACCAACCTTGTTGGCCGGAGGCGGTCTTCTCGAATCCATCCGGATTGCGGCAACGTGTCATCATCGTGACTTCACTTGGTCTCTGGATAGCGAGGAGAACGGTGTTTATCGGCTCGTTGTAAACTTGCCTAAAAATCCTACACTCAAGGCCGATAAGCTGGCAAATTTTATCTCAACCCGATCAGTCAATCGCGATCTATATCGCACGACACCTTTATCGGATGAGCAAAAACGAGCTCTTATGCTTACGCTTGGGGACGAGTTTTCTATAAGTTGGCATGAAACCTTTTTAGAGCGCTGGCAGCAAGCCATCAACAACGCGATGGCAACGGATATCCGTCTACGTATTCCTGAGGCTTTTAAAACCCACATGGCGATCTTGGATTGGACACAGAAATTCAGCCTTGCAAAAGTTCCAATCTGGGCCACAGGCCTCGACTGGATGACATGTAAACTTATGCACTGGTTGATGAAGGACTGGCGACGTATCGATTTCATGAACCGATTTGGTGGTGGAACCCTTATTGCCCAATTAGAAATGGGGTTGTTGCCCGGTTTGTTCTGCTCCAGCCATTTTATCATTTATTATAGAGAACAAGACGTGGTTACATCCCAAAAATACTTGCAAATGGGTCAAACCATGCAACGTTTCTGGCTCACGGCGACGTCGATGGGCCTTGTGATGCAGCCAAACACGGCAACACATATGTTTAGTCTGTTCGGACAACGAAAAGATGTCTTCACAAACGATAGCAATATGCTTCTAAAATCTGTGCGCCTTGGCCAGAGGCTTATGAACCAGATCGGCAAAAAACCATCCCAAATCGCCTTTATTGGGCGGATCGGCTATCCCAGAAAACAGCGCTCTAGCAGCCGTTCTGTGCGCCTACCTTTAACGGCGCTTTATGCAAAAGAAGCTCCTGCTAAAACCAAACCTTCTCTTTACGATTATTATCATAGCATTTTCGATTCTGTTATTGCCGATACGGATGCTCTTCGCAACGAATGCTATAAGCTGAGGTACAAGGTCTATTGTCTCGAATATGATTGGCAAAAAAATAGCAATAAATTCAACTCAGCCCAACTTGAGAAAGACGAGTATGATACGCATTCCGTACATGCTCTATTACGTCATCGAGAAACAGGTCTTTTCATCGGCACGGTCAGGCTCATTCTGCATCCAGAAAATGCGACAACCGGAGTGTTTCCTGTCCATAAAATCTGCACTGAAAATAATCTTCAGATACCACAATTAGTGCCTTTGAAAAATATGGCAGAAATTTCCAGATTTTGTATTTCTCGGGAATTACGTCGCCGTGTGGCCGATACATTGAGAGGGTCTGGCTATACAGAAGAGGAATTAGCCTTTGATCGGGCGCGTATCATTCCGGCGATGTCTCTTGGTCTCATAAGCATGCTCTTTTTGCTCGCCAAACAACATAACGTGAAACAGTGGTGCGCGGAGATGGAGCCATTCCTCATCGATCTTTTGGCAAAACTGGGAATATATTTTGATCCGGTGGGTCCGCTTATTGAATTCCACGGACAACGTCAGGTTTGTCATAAACTAGTCGATGACTGGGTCAATCGTATTTCTCAGGAACGCCCGGATATATGGGAGATTGTTACTGACAAGGGTCGCTATTACACAATCAACAATAGTCGTTACCAGTCTCATACAAACGTAACGATCAGGTAAGCGTATATAAGGAAACACACTTAAACTTTATTGTTAAGCCACGTGGTAAAGTACGGTTAATCAATGACTTCCGGCAAAGCCAGGTACATTTTGAGAACTCATAGGCCTATTTTTTCATTTTTAGTTGAAAATAAATTTACCATGTTTTTTCTTTGACTTCCATTGTATGTCTGGTAGGTGAGTACGAAGAAGTAAAGCAACTGATATTTTCAGGAAAGCTTATTGTGAAATTTGGAACAAAAGATATAACTCGTTTAATGCGGAAATATGGTGTCGGCATCTGTGTATCTGCGCTGACTGTGCTATTTTTTCTTTTTCTGAGTACAGACTATGCATATAGCCAGCCATCTGGCTTTAACAACTTCACAATTATCGCGATTGCCAAAAATTTTCCTGGACTTGACCCAACCGGCGCTGCCGATAGCACTAACGCCTTGCAGGCGGCTTTGAATGAGGCCGGAGGTAAAAGGCTTATATTGCCCGGGGGCACCTACACTGTCACTTCCCTCGCTATGCCGAAAAATGGCGTCAACATATTTGCGACCGGCGCAAAGCTAGTGCTCGGCGGAAACGCTATTGATGGCACACCGATTTTATCGATACCTAAATATTCCAAAAATATTCAAATTGATGGACTTGAAATCGACGGTCGTTCAAATGTTCTTACGCAATTTACCAAGATAAGCAGCATCGTTTCGAGCGGTCATGTGACAGACGTGCTTCTGAACAATATATATTTTCATGATATTCCGTTGAGTGCCGTAGAGCTTTCCAGCGGAGATGCCAACTGGGAAATAGCCAATAATCGGATAGTGCATACCGGCCGCCACGGCATCGCCGTCGATTACATAACAGAACAGGCACATGATCTTTATTTCCATGACAACCACATTGAAGACTGCGCTTTGTCCCCCATGACAATTATCGCAGGCAACGGCGATGGAGGAGCGAGTGATCCAGGTGCCCAAGCTTCAGCAGGGGTAGAGAATGTTAATATTTCGAAGAATTACGTTAGCCATAATGGCCTCGATATCAACGGATATAGCCCTAACAACAAGGACATCGTGATTACGGAAAATACAATTGAAGATAATGGTATTATCAACCAAATGGGGCACGCCATTCATTTTGCAGGAACAAACATCATCATCACCAAAAATATCGCTCACAACACGGCAATCACTGCCATCGAGATTTCCGGGTGGCCGAACGGCAATCCAACACCATCGGTAGGTTTCGATATTAGCGACAATGTAGTTGAAAACGTTCTTTCTAATCAAAACCCGAGATGGGGTGAAGGAATTCTTGTTCAAAACGCGTCCGATGGTAAAATTAGCGGCAATCAGGTTTCTGGTACAAAGCAATGCCCAATTGAAGTCGATGGCAATGCTCTAGACGCAGGTGGCCCACAGATTAGAGACGTTACGATAACAGGCAATGCAATCACGAATAGTCCGAAGTTAGGCAATGATGGTATTTGCGTATCTCATGCGGTTATGGTTCTAATCAAAGACAACAATTTTATCCCCTGAAGTGAACCCGATCTATTTCATCCACATGACTGATATAGCAAGAAGCCGAATACCTTAAGTGGCCTGGGTCCGCCCCATTTTCCATGCAACAAGGCATGCGCCAGACAAACAAAGCCATAAAGCTATTCCAAAAAGAGATAATTGAACGCCACCAATACCCGATATCCACCCTATAAGGGCACTCATGGGTATTGCGAGCAGAGACGTCATAAAACTGAGTGTCGAAAGGATCGTAGCTCGTCTTTCAGACCCGACAAGCCGATTGATGGCTTCATTCACACGTGGAGCTGCAGCTCCATAAATGCAGCTTCCGCCTACCATCAATAAAGCCACCCCAGATAGTCCAATATGTAGTCCAGCACCGACGCAGACAAAAAACGCCAAGGCCCAAGCAAACATCAAGGCCCGAAAGGTATTAATCTTGCCGTCAAGAAGGTGCGCCCAATGGCTTGATGCGCCGCCTAAAAAGAATCCGACGGCAATCAGTATGCCAAAAGCAGCCTTTGGAAAATTGAGCGCCATGTAATAAGGCTGCTGCGATATCATGATGAGTTTGGTAGAACAAAACAGCACGGCAGTAAAAATGATAATAAAGCCCACTTCAGCATGACCATGCAGAGCATACTTTATTGTCTCGATTATATCGGCCACAGGATGCTTCTGTCCTATCCTTTTATGACGCTCGGGCTCATCTATCATAAGAACCGCGATGAGGGCAATAAAGTTTGCAATTAGTGTCGTATAAATAGGAAGATACCGATTAATTGAATACAGAAAACCACCCACAACGCTGGCCCCAGCTATGGCATAAAGCGACAACGCCATTCGTTTGCCTTCCTTTTTGCGATATTCATTTTTGCGATCTACGGAAAGTAGTGAATCATAAAGGAGAGCAGTGTTAGATCCTGACAACAGACTGTAACAAAGCCCAAGAAAGGTTTGGGCTAAAATGGCTTGCCAGAGACTATGGGCAATTAAAAGTATGCACCACCCGATCATATTGAGAATGTAGCCAAGTGCTAAAGTGTGTTTGCGCTTCCACACATCAGATATCCAGCCTGTCGGAACATCAAAAAGCACAATAGCTGCGGCATATGCTGTCTCTCCATATAAAAACTCTCTGTACCCAAGGCCTATCACCTCGCTGTAATAAGGTAATATGACCGGGATAAGAAACAGCATGCTACCGCAAACTGTAAAGAACCCGATGAGTTTCAGATTGCGTTCTATGCGCATGGTTGTGATCGAGCCCATTGAAATGGCAGACTAGAAAGTATAACTCTTGCGAGAAGTGCGTTGCTTTCTTTAAAAGAGTATCAGTTTGAGTTTTGTTTGATCTAATGAATTCAGCGACCTCTGCCTAAGGCATGTATAGTTTACTATCAAACTTTACCGGCATTAGGTAGGATTCTCGATCATTTCAGTGGCGGCTAAATCATTGAATTGGTGATGGAAAGGCATTGAACCTATGACATCTACCGTGTGAAAACATAGGAAATCAGTATGCGCTGGCAATTCAGAGATTTATCGCGTCTTTTTGTGCCTTAAAGTGCCGCCGGATATGCAAATGGGCAAATCAATTATGCGCTACTTCGTAAAAATAGTTGTCGTTTGTTTGATAGGCTATTGGTTATGGGGCGTATTTGATCCTTTTCGATTTGCCAAGCCGGGTATTGTTTCTCAGGAGCCGATAGAAACCGAAACCAAGCTTGCGTCATTTCCATTCACCTCATACGCGCTATTTCCGCGAACCTTTCTCATTGAACCTCGCATGACCTATGACATTTCTGGTCGTGTGTTGCATAAGCGGCAATATTTTACGAATGGGTTTTTCGGCGATATTATCCCGTACGATTTCGCGCTGGGCTGGAAAAGCATGTCCGATCTTAACATTATCCGCCCCTATATGAGTTTCGATCATCACGGCGTTCATGCTATCGGCCGGTATTATACCTTCAAATATCATTGGAACGCGGATACTCCGCCCGAATATATCGCCGCCATGGGCGATACCAGCATTAAATCGAACAATCATCTGATCCCAGCAAATATGGAAATTTTCTTGAAATTATGGCGCGCCAATACCGGCGATATTGTCCGCTTGCGAGGTTACCTGGTAGATGTTGAATGGTCGGAGCAACCGGGGTGGATATGGAAGACAGCCCTAACGCCTTCGGGCAACTATTTTACCAAGTGGGGTGACAACAAACCTGATTGTCAAACCATCTTTGTGACGGATGTGACGATTAATGAAAAAAACTTATTTGAGCAATGATTGCAGGGTGCTTGATAGAAAATTAGCTGATTTTGTCCAATGATAGCAACAAACCAGATCTTTGATATTAATATTGTGCGGACCATGCGTAAGATTTTCAAAATTCTCGCTAATTTGCGATACTTGATGATGGTTTGCATTGTATTAATAGCATTACTGCGTGCGGGCTGGCATTTGTCGGCACTCCACATGAAAGCCTTATGGCCCTTGCTTGGAATAGCCTGATTGCTATTTAGGATCAGAGAAAGCTGATTTCCACCTCTTAATTACAACTGAGCGAACTAAGTTTCTTGTTTTCCACCAGCGATATCTACTATTACCAATTCGCCTAGCAATAGGTGAAGTGATTTTTCGTCGGTGATAAGCAAACCCACGAGTATGGCTGAAAACCGAACGTCTCAGTCCGCCTTTGTTTTCATTGAGCCACTGTATGTCTCTTGTCATGTCCGAAATGTTACTACTTATACGAACACCTAACCTGAAGTTCGGGTAGTGGCTTTTAAATGCAGTAATTAAAAATCTAGCTAGGTGTTTCGTCAAAGGACTGCGTCTCTCTTCCGTGCTTAATATACCTAGCGATGCAAATGCATGTCTTAGCGAGTGATAGGCTTCTGGGCTAATTTCAGTTGAGGAATTCTCACTGTCTGCATATATCTTCTTAACATGGTGGTTCTGCCCACCAATATTTACCACAACGGTTTCAGATAAAGATTTATCACTTTTGTCACCCGTCCCCACCATCTGAATAGAGTAGCTATAGCCATCGTAACAAACTGCCCACTCATGGTCAGGAAAACATTCTCCCGTCACTTCATTCAGCAATACTGCCATCTCTTGTGCAGCACGCTCCAAAGGATCATGACGTAAATAACTCCTCGACATACTACCTCTAAATTATCAGACGCATGTAAATTGGCTCACTTTAACATATTATTAAATGCTATATTTTTTCTTAATACTTTCAGGGAAAGTAGCATCCAACAACAATAAGAAGCAGTGTTCGCATAAATTGATCCTGATAAATTTCGAAACCCGTTAGTCCTAAATTAAATCTAGCAATCTGGCTTAAACAGGCGATAGGGCGTATCCGAACTAGGGCTATCATATAGAGGCGGATGAGGGAAGGGAGACGGAAGAGAAAGCAGTGAAGGGCCAAATCGACGCACAGCTTTCAATATTAATTCACCATGCTGCTGTGTAAATGGTAAGTCTGCCTCTCTTGAGGTAACAACATCTCTTAAAGCTGGAAGAAAATCTCGAGGATCGTCATTTGAGTTCTTGCTGATCTTTGTCCCAATAACAGCAAAAAAAGGACGAACATCTGGGTCAACAGTCTGAAGGTCTTGCGCTCGATTGTACCTTGTAATATCCGACTGTAAATCACTTGATGTTTGCAATATCTTGGCTCCCTGAAGCCGAGCAATGGTTCGTAGCCTAAGTTCAGTATTTGAGATGAAGCTAGCCAGAGCGATCACGTTATGGCGATGAACATTAATGCCTTCTGGCAATGTAATTCTGGCGTTTGCATAAAGATCAGAAAAAACCATATGCCCTTCATAAGGTTTTAAGAAACTTCTCAAAACTCTGGCTTGTTTAGCCGCCATTACAGTATCTCGAATACGTATAGCGTCTTGAGGCTCTGAGATTTTGATCTCTTCAGCTCTAATTTCCATTTGTTCATGGGATAAAATGTCCGCGTTGCGTTCTTTATGCCACCTCCAATATACGTCGCCTTCAATACCGAAATTGTACGCTTGAAGCAGATGAGCGACTTCATGAATAAACTTATAATCGGCTATAAAATTACCTTCGGGAAAATATTCAAGATTTGAACCTAAACCCGTCAGGTCTCTCCATTGAACTATGGGGGTATGCTGCCCGCTGGGTGCAAGTATGAACCCGAATTTTATAAAATGACTGCCTTTTAAACGAAACATTTGAGGGTGGGTATCTTGAGATGTTGGAAACACATGGATAGCACCATGCATTGTTCCAACTTTTACGCCTTTACGTTTTTCCCAAAATTCTTTCCACTGTTCTGCGTCCGCAGCTTCAATTTGCTGGATGACACTTGGGAATGTTTCTTCAATTCGTTTTTTAACAAAAAGAGCTCTTTCCCTAAGTTGTTCATCATTCAAATCAACATACAAGGAGTCGGTAGGTGTATATGGAAGGTCGCCCTCATCAATGACGGCGACAACCCGTCCCAATGCTCTGCTTAAGCGACGAGAAAATTTTATTGCAGGAATAGAGTTTCTTTGAAAGAGGAGTTCATTCAAATCTGTCATGGCAACGCCATTTATTTGTTAATTTTAGCGCATAAAAAACTGATATTGATATACGTGGCCCGCGTGTTTTATGCAAACTTCAAAATTTCTTTTAAGCACCATGCTTTGTTTTTTATAGCATTCCGATTGATCTGAACCTTCGCGCTTTGGTTGGCTTCATTAGCCAAAACCCTATTGAGCTTCTCGCAGTGGATGAGAGCTAGCGACCATTCTATTAATGTCAAAGACTGTGCTCCTCCCTAAAATTGCTAACTCTTTGAAAAAGTTGGTGGTGCGACATGGATTGAAAAGAAAGCCTATTACATTGAAGAGAAAAGAATGAATTTGCTCAACGTTTTTTAGCTGCCCCAAAGTTACCCCATCTTGATTGTCTATTTTTTTGTGGCACGGTCGCCAAGCTTATTGGTACACGGACTCAATATCGGGGATTGGCCAATAACGTTAACCGAGTAGTCCTCATGCATCATCAATACGAACATTTCTTCTTGCATAGATCGTCCAAGTACCCTTGCTTTGCGCACTCGACCATGCATTTGTCATCAATCTGAATTGTAGTTGATGACGGAGACGACTGCCCGTTTGCGTCGTAGGAACAATCCTTTTCGCACAATTCATAGGCCGTGCCTTTTTGTAGACAGCCATTCAAACAAAAATTATCCGTGTCCGCGTAAACGGGGGCGGCGCCTAAAAGGCAACAGATCAACATTATTAAGTTTTTCATGAGGAAATAATTTTCTCAGTTACATGGTGTTGAGTCTGAGTAGTAGCCTGAGAATTTATAAGAAAAGGGTTTTTCACCAGCTTTCCTGAGACTGCTGGCTTACAATGCCTTCTTAATATCCGCCGCTAAATCCTGCGACCCGCTACGGCCGAAAGGGTAGTAATCGGCATCCAATATCGTGCCATTTTTGACGACATGCATACCGAAGCCTTTGGTGTTGTCGGGACGAGGCGTCAGATTAACCCCAGTCAATTGCGCTACCGCCGTTCTGCCTGCGGGGTTGGCACAAATCTGGACCAAGGCTTTAGACACATCGCTTGAAAACATGGACGCGCGGCTCATGAATTGGATTTTTGTGACGTTCGGGTCCATAGCTAGCTTGTAATCGACTTGGTCATAGGCTGCCCAGTTGTAATTAAACACAAACGATGAATTACCGCATGCGGCTTGCACTGCGGCGGCTGATTGATTAGCTGCTGTTTCAACACCACTAAGAGTTTCGCGATCCGCAAGGCTTAAGCCAGTAGACACAGTAGTAAGGGCTTGTGGGGCAACCGTAGTTACGGGTGGTACTGGTATTCGACCCAGTTCCTGCATATTTTGAGCAAACGCAATATTTGATAGGGTAAGAACGAGTCCGACTGTCGAAAGAACTAACTTTTTCATGTTTTACTCCAAGCTAAGATGAGGAAGAAATCAATACCGTCACTCGTTATCATACCAACCACGTTGATCCTGCCAATCGAACTTTATCGCATAATCAAAACCAGGAACATTCGTGCCTGGTTTGGGTTGCGTACCATCGGCATACCAAGGTTCAACGCCCGGAGGAAACTGATCATTGCGCGACATTTCATCCAGCTTTTTGGCCAAAAGCTCGACGGCACCTTGAACTTCAGGGTTCCAAACAATCGACTTGTGCTCGCCATACCAAACCACAGCCAGGTTACTGCCAAGTTTAGGATTAGGGCAGAAGACGATTTGGCGTTTCGGAAGAATTTGCAAAGTTTCAGCCGTCAATGCTTGAACTGCGGGTTGAACGGTGGCTTTGGAGTGATAAATGCAGTGTTTTGCCGACAGTTCGTATAGAGCGTCGCGTGTCTCAGCTTCAGTTGCTTGCGCTGTCGAGGCCGCCAAAGCAAGAAACATTGCCACCAAAACGTTGCTTAGGATTAAAGAGAATTTTTTCATGAGGAATTCTTTTTCAGACGAAAGACG
Source organism: Alphaproteobacteria bacterium (assembly GCA_013286365.1). Lineage (GTDB taxonomy): Bacteria > Pseudomonadota > Alphaproteobacteria > UBA9219 > UBA9219 > JABDFY01. The sequence goes on along the minus strand of JABDFY010000006.1, from coordinate 28,996 downwards.
CAACTACCGCAGATGCTGACGCCTGAAACTTACCAATGCATATATTAATACTATATTAATTGTTAATATGAGGCTCTATACCCAACTGAATTTTTATAATTCAAAGGCTTACGAAGGTAACCTATGAGCCAGAAATTATTTTGGATCAATGACTGCCATATTTTCCATCTTAGCAGGCCGCCTTAGATGGAGTAGCCCCAAATTTTATCTTCGTCCTCTTGCTCGCGTGGATCGCGATCTTTATGCGATCAACACTTGTCCGCCTCGGAGTCGTTGCTAACGCAACGTTGAAAGCCAGGACTTAGCTGATATCAGAACGATGTTTGTGTTGTGTCGCTTCGTAAGCAGCGCCTAGGCCAGTATCCTTATTTCAATGAAACGACAAGACATCTAACCAAATGCGTCATGGGGCTTCCGAATTTAACATCATCTTGCCATCTGATAGGACGCCAAGGGACCAGTCCTTTGTACCGTAAGAGTACGACACCCTGATTTCTGCATGGTTACAATAGAGCTCATATCCACCGGATTCATCTTTTCGTTGGCAGCCCAGAAAGAATTGTCTGATGGACGACTCTGACAGTTCTCGAGGAAGTGTCTGCCCGTTGTAAACAAGACGATTTCTGAGACTTCCGATATGTTCAAGCCAGATTTCTACCACGCTGTTGCCTTTCACACGGGTCAAAAAAGGTGGTTTAACAAAATATGTGTAATCCTTTGCCAGACGCAGCGAGTCTCGCGTAAAGCCTAACGCCAAAAGATCAGCTTCCGTGGCATTCAGCTTAATGTCGCCGAGAGACGCGCCCGGGACAATCTCAATCTTGTCTAATACTGCCTTTACGCCAGGGTCATTGGCAGCTAACGCAATATTATTAAATACAATTGCGGCAAGAAGAAAACTAATCAAGAAAGTTTTATGGCTATGCATATATTTCTTTATGGATAGATGAGCAGGGGATGGCAACGTAAAGAGGATTTATTAAAAAAGCAAACTTCAGCGTACCCAATGGGACATGTATATATGCAAGAAATGCTGAATTGCAGTACTTGGATACCGAGGCAGCTCACAAGCCATTCATTTCCTTCAACCCTAGTCGGCTTTTCGCACTTGAAGTTTTTTCAATTCCTCTTTTGCATCTTCGTCCCCTTGGTCGGCAGCTTTCTGGAACCATTTTTTGGCCTCTTGTATGTCCGGTTTAACGATGACACCCGAACTGTAGATTATTCCGAGATTATACTGGGATTCGGCAAAACCTTGATCGGCTGCTTTGCGCCACCATTTAAAGGCTTCTGCCTCATCTTGCGGTAATCCGCCAGAACCTTCATGATAAGCGACACCAAGATTATGCTGCGCTTCAGGCATTCCTTGATCGGCGGATTTGCGTAACCATTTAACGGCTTCGGTCTTGTCTTCCTTCAGCCCCATATCCCCTTCATAATAGAACATGCCAAGCTCGTATTGCGACTCCGCATCGCCGCGCTGTGCATCCTGTTTTATGATACTTAGCGACGCTGGGGTAAATATGACTATCACGGCAATTATGGCTATCGTCACAATTGCGGAAACAACCACGGTCCAGAAAACTTTCCAATTAGACTGAAATCCATATTGTTCAGAACATTGAATATCTTTTTTCGTCATTTGATATCGACGTGCAAGCTGCCAGGCAATGTTTACGTTAACTAGTTCCAAGGGTAGGCCTGCTTCCTTGGGAACCAGAAAAATGAGAAGAAACATGCCCGCGGTATAAATAGTTCCCCAAATAATGGTTTTCTTTGCCCATATCTTGTTGCCGAGAGCGTCGAAATTCTTTTTAAGCAAATATATGCCCGCAAGAGGGCCTGCCCAAAATGAAGCACCGCCTATCTGTCCGGGAGAATAGATTTTTATTTTTTCCATACCCGGGTCCTTCCAATTTGAGACCATTTCTGCATTTGGCGATAAGGACAGAGCAACGGTGGGGATATCGCGATAAGCCCATTTCTTGATTAACAATTTCCTAGCATAAGGGGCATTAATCGAGGGTTAATCCCACTCATTTATGTTGTCCCCACCTCTTCCGCAGATTATGTCGATGCGCTACATGCACGTGGACGATCATTACTTCGGATGATAAACCGTACTGATAAGCGCGCCGTTCAGATAGGTCACGTCTTTCGTTCCATTGAGTATTACGGTCAAGGTGTTTGTGGCGGGTTTACCGCCAAAGCCGCAGAGAGCTATATCTTCCTCCATATAGTGCTGTTTACCGCACATAAGATTTATAATGTCACCTGTCTGTGTGTAATCAACGTCAAATTTCCGCGTGCCGTGCTCCCACCACGAAACACTTTTGGGTTTACCATCTGAAAAATAGTCATGTGATTTGCCGTTCAATTGATCATGACTGTATTCTCGCTCAGAAAGCATCATGCCCTGCGCCGAGTATCGTTTGGATAAACCGTCAATCTTACCGTTTTCGTCAACGGTTTGTTCGGTGTAACCTCCCATGTAATCATACGTTTTTTCATACCCAATATGCTTACCCTGCACCATTTTCCACTCCCCCAAAGGTTTTCCCCCCTGAATGCAAATCAATGTCCCTGTTTCAGGTTTGCAACCGAAACCTTTCACGCAATCGGGAATGACGGGGTGTTGATTTAACTTACATTCTTGTGCCTGCACGTTCAATGATAGCAGTGTAAAGGTCGCTGTCAAAAATACGCCAAAGATTATTTGATATAATGTGCGCATGAGGTTGCTCTTTTGGAGAATATATTTCTCATTTCTGCTGTTATGCCAAAGCTTCAATCACCGAAAGGACGACCCGCTTCTTTGGGGGCATCTTAATGATCATATGAAGTCAGAGGAAAAGAAAAACAAGCTAAGAGACGAGGTGTCCTGTAGAAGAAAAGGTTCATAGCTGAGCAGACCGTAGCGGTGCTGAAGCAGGTTGCGCTGGATTTGCCAAGAGCTTTTAGGTTTCTCATGGGCCGCGAGTGAATACATAGTGATATTCGGTATCTTCTGGCCAAAGGCTCCATTCATTACCGGGGTTTGCTTTATCGTAGTCTAGAAGAGAATTGAGCACTTTGTCTTCCATGGAACCTTTGTTTTTTCTATCGGCAAAAAAACCTTCCGGCTGATAATAAAGTTCAAAAGTAATTCTCGGGTTGGGTTTTTCGACAACCCGGATCGAAGCAACCTTGATCCCCGCCGCTAATAGAACTTCATGCAGTAATTTTTCAAGTTTTTCAGGTGAGCGCATGGTTTTTGTCCAATTAAGTGAATGGCTATTCTTAGAAATCTAGCATCTGGAAATTGTGCGGGGTAGAGTTTTTATGTCAATCCGGTGAAACAATCATAAAGCATTATAGCCCTGCTCTATGCTTGGCATATCCATATATGTACGTCGTCAGATAATAGTGGATAGGTGAGCTAAATAACAAGGTGATTATCTGGTTCCTTCAAAAAAATGGTGGCGCGACAGGGATCTAACCTGTAACCTCTACCGCGCGAAGGTTTTGAGTGCCTCTGGAACCAATGTATTAGCTACCTAAGAATACAAGTGAAAAAGCAAACTTTTCAGGCTTTCACACATTTTGCATAAGAGTGTAACGTGCTTCTTGTGAAAAGCAGTGGCCTCTATGGCATCGACACAACCAGTAAATTCGTGGTGTTGGAACGACCCCGATCATCGACGACGCGGACGTAATATTGTCCAGGTTCGGGGTGCCAAGAAAAGGGTTCAGCGGGTTTGGATGCACCTAGATACTTATTGTTCAGAAACCAATGCATCGTTTGCGCATCGCCGTCGGCATTGGCGATGAAGGGTACGGTGTCGTTCGTATCATTAACATGTGCATGATATTCGATGCCAGATTGCGGCGAGGTGATAGTAGGTTTTTGACCGTCATTTATTGTTTCTGCATCGGCAGATTCAGAACAGCTTTTCTGCCATTGCGGTAACGGTGTTTTGTGAATACCCGCGCTTTCCAGGGTGTGTTGCAATTCGGTCGGCCAGATTTCAAAGGTACGATAGTCTGTGATACCTGATTGAAAATAGCATGCGCGTTCGCCGGTACGGAGATCGACTAGAATCTTGCGATAGATATCATGATTGTGAATGGGTGAGACCCCTGGAATAAACCATCCTTTGTCCGATGCCGGACAATTTTCGAGCGAAACATCACCTGTCGTAGCGCAGACATCTATTTTACGCAGACGCAAATGTTGCGCTTTTGATGCAATTATATCGTGGTTAGACTCACTTGCATTTACCGCATCAATCATTTGGAAGAAAACCGGTGCAGCAGCACGTGCGCCCACAAAAGCCGGATTATTAGAGCCATTGAAATTACCGACCCATACCACCAACACATAATGTCCGAAGACTCCGGCTGTCCAGGCATCATGAAAACCGTTGGATGTGCCGGTTTTCCAATAAACGACGCGGTCACGTGAAGTTGTGTATTCTTTCGGTCGTGTCGCCAGCATATCCAATGTCATGAAACTAGCTTCAGGACTAAGAAGGCGCCGAGGTTTATCAAGTGTGGCATTGTCGACATCGGTGATCAGTGGTTTTAGCACGCCGTCATTCGCAAGCATGGCATAGAGCGTTGCCAGTTCACGCATGGTGACTTCAGCGCCTCCCAAAACCAGCGATAAACCATACTGCGCACGATCACGAAGGCCTGTGATTCCGGCGTTCTTGATGAAGTCATACAAATCAGGCTTCTGAATTTCGGCGGCCAGTCTGAGGGCCGGAATATTACGACTGAGGCGCAAGGCATCACGTGCCGAAATAGGGCCGCGAAAGTCCTTGTCATAATTGTCGGGCGCATAACTACCAAAATTAACTGGTACATCATAAAGAATGCTGAGCGGATGAATTAGCCCTTGATCGATCGCCAGCGCATAAATAAATGGCTTCAATGTCGAACCCGGCGAACGTTTCGCACGCGTACCATCGACTTGTCCATTAATTTCTGCATTGGCGAAATCAACCGAGCCGATGCTGGCAATCACATGCATATTGAGTGTATCGACTAGCAATGCGCTAGCGTTGCGAATGCCAATCTCATGATGATCGCCAACATATTTTCGCAAAATATCGGTCAATAAGTCTTGCGTATCAAGATCTACAGAGGCCGTGATGTGTTGATCATGTCGATTTCTTGTCAGCAGATCATGGGTCAGTTGCGGCAGAGCAAATGGTAAATCACTGCGACCAAAAACCATGAGAGGTAAAGCGAAATAGGCTTGTTGAATTCTGTCAGAGGGATGTGCATTGAGCCATTGAGCGAACAAACGATTACGCGCATCAATCAAGGCAGGCTTGTCTGGCGCATATGAACTGGGCTTGCGGCGTGAAGGACTTTGCGGGATGACGGCAAGCGTAAGGGCTTCTGGCAGGGTAAGACGTTGCGGCGTTTTATGGAAATAAATAGCCGTTGCCGCGCCGACACCTTCAATATTGTAGCCGTAGGACGCGCGATTGAGATAGGCTTCTAACAATTCACCTTTGCTGTAATGTGCTTCGAGCTGTAATGCGCGCGCAATTTGCATCAGTTTGCCGGCTATATGATGGCTATGAATACCATACTCCAACCGCGCTAATTGCATGGAGATCGTTGAAGCCCCGATTTTGCGACCACCAGTCGCGGTTTGCCATGTGGCGCGAATGAGCGAAAGTGGGTTGACGCCGATGTGGCTGTAAAAATATTTGTCTTCGTGCAGCAAGACAGCCTCACGAAACTGTGGCGAAATATCCTTTAGCGACGTGAAGAGGCGGTATTTTTGGTCCGTGGATAATGTGAGGCGCAACAATTGCCCATGACGGTCATATACCGCGCGGGAGAAGCTGATATTGTCGAGCAACGGCGGCTTGTGAACAAGGAACGCCACAGTCAAGCTTACAAAAACAATAGCGCAACTAATCAGAATAAAACCGATTATGCGGCGCAATAAAATTGACATGGACTTTGCCTAATGCACCGTGATCATTCCCGTTACGCCCCGTGCTTTCACCGAGCGTTCATACATGGATTCGACATAGGCAGGTGGGACGGTGAAGGTTCCAGCGTTCACGGCCTTAATTCTATAATGATAAATAACGTCATTCGATGGTACTGCGCCGAAGGCGATCACGCGGTCTTCACGAGCATCGACGGCTTCGGGAGACCAGATTTGTGCGGCGAAATTATCGTCAGCATTATTCTTGTCTGAAGTTTTTTGAGCCATATTATTATCATCATTGCCTTCGTCTTCATCGCTGTTGTTTTCATTGGCAGCAGCATCGGCAGTAGGTCGCGTAATGCTTTCGGGTACGACCTCAAACCCGGAAGGCAGCAGGTCAACCATCGCCATATTTTCAAGCGTCTTATTGTCATGCGCGCGCATGGTGACGACGACAATGACTGTATCGCCGATCTTAACGTCTGTTACCGGCTTGTGATCAGCGTTGAGATAGTCACGTTTGATCTCCAAACCATCCTCAATCGGCTGGGTCGCATGAACGCGATCATAACCCTCAGTTGCTAATTGATAGAACAAACCAATGTCCCCACCACCTGAGAATTTGACATCACTGCGCGATAAGGCCAATTGCGCGCGTTTAATTTGCTCGCCGGTTAAAGCCAAGGGTTTCCAAGCCCCATGTTCATCCTGCTGGCTGATGGCCATATTGGCTTTGGCCAGTGCCGTCGATGCTTGACCATAAGCGCTTAAGCCCATAATCGCGTAGGATGATGACAAAGTGTTATAATTCCCGTCGCCAATGAAATTCGCGATGCGAAACAAGATATTGCGATCCATTTTTGTCAGCATTTCAGGGAAATGATCCGACATCACAGCCAGATATTGTGCGTAACGGTTGAGGCTGTTGTAAAAGCGATATTGATTGAAGTAAAAATGGTGGGTGTTCCAATAGACGGGATCACCAAGCGTGAATTCATTCATCAACTGATTGGCTTCTGGTTCAAGTTTCATTAGCTTATAAGCTGCCGCGAGATAGACTGCGGTTAGATCATTTTTCCATTCATCCTTTTGCGCATCATTCAGATATTGTAAAAGATTGGGCAAATAATTCGCCGTGACCACGCCACTGCGTGTCAGTATATAAATGCCGTATGCCTGATTGCGCGCCTGATCTAACGAGGATGGACTTCGATTGACCATATTTTTAACGTACTCTTGCGCTTTGCGGAACGTTTCATCCGGCACTGGCAAATGCTTTTCTTTGGCCATCAGCATGTAATGTAGCGCGTAGACGCTGACGAAATCATCGGCATCACCGCCGTACCACCAATAGCCAAAACCGCCCTTGTCGTTTTGTACTTCACGCAAATGACGCATCGTGTGGTCGACACTGTCCTGTACAACCTTGGCGTCAGCACCTAGTTCTGTCTGTCCCGACAAAATCACAGCAGGGAATGCTTTGCTGACAATTTGCTCGGTGCAGCCATAGGGGAATTGATCGAGATATTGCGCGAGGCCGGGGATCAAACTGATGGGCAATGTCGACACGGCTGCATCCGCGGTCGCAAATTCTTTATACAAATCACGGTCCTGTTTGACTTGCTTTTCTCCATTTTCGGCGTAACCGCTTAATAGCGAAGTCATGTTTGGTGTGGGTGGTCGGACGCTAAGGGTCTCATCAATTCTTGCCGTTGCTTTGCCGGATGTCGCGTTGAAAGTTAGAGTTGCTCCACCTAAAACATCTTTGGCTTTGACGCGAATATTTGCCTTGGCTTCGCCATTCTCGGCGACGACCAATTCGCTGTTTTTACCTTCGATGACATCAAGATGCTCAGACGGTGTGACGGTTAATTTAATTTTTGCGTCCTTACCAGAGCCGACAATATTATTGGCAACGCTTAATCCAACCGTGAATTCATCCCCGGGCGCAGCGAATGTCGGCACGTTCGGCGAAATGATGATATCGCCCTTCACATATTCCCTGTTTTCGAAAGCGCCAAGTGTTTGATCTGAAACAGCTATGGCCATGATTCGTAAGCTGCCATTAAAAGAATCCGGCACAGTATAGTGAAACGCGCGTAGTGTACTATCGGAATCGATAATTCCAGACCAGAACGCTACTGGTGGAATCGATTTGCGTTTGAAAGGATTGAGGCTCTTGCCCAGCAGCTCATCCTCTCCACCGCCACCACCTGTTGCAGATAGTGACTGCAAGATCGAATATTCAGGCATCAAGAGATCAAGAATTTGCGCGGTCTCAACGTTCAAGGCGCGTCGATCGACGAAATAATTCAACGGATCCGGCGTTAGGTAATGTGCATATTGCAAAATGCCTTCATCGACACCGTAAATGATAATTTTTCCTGGAGTCTTTGTCTTGTAACCGATCGAAAATGTATCACCTGGCTTGGCATTTTCTGGCACCGTTAAGGCAATCTGACTATCAATAGAGTCCGTTTTGACGAAAAAAGGCTCAACATCATAGGCAAACGGCGTCGTAAAAATTTCCTTCGAATCCAGGGAACGCACAAACTGCACATTCACATAGCCCTTGCCGGTAAAACCCTTTGGGATTTCAATGGATTGCATCGTACTGGTGGTCTCGGCCTTAAACCATTTGAATGCCAAAACCTTATCGGTTTCCAGGGTGATTAGACCTGTGCCGGTATAAGGAGAGATGATATTCATCGTGATCGTGTCTTCGGTATCGTATTTTGTCTTGTTTAGTTTTACGCTAATTATCGCATTTTTCTTTGCGTGCCCAAGAAGATTTCCTTCACCCACAACGGTGTAATCGATGCGCTGCAGGATGGTATCTTTTGCATCAACTAAAATTAGCGCAAAGCTGCCAGGTTTACTGCTATCCAAAACAGTGCTTGTGCCTTTTGCAGCAACCGGCAAATTGCCAGTCGAAACTATGGTTTCCTTTGGGACAGAACTATATTCATAAGCCCCACTTTCGTTCTTGATTAGTGTAGAAATATATTCGACTTGTGCAAGTTTGAATTTCACATCAGGCACATCGATTTGTGTCAAATCACTATTCACGGCGATGAGCTGCACGATGCGTTTTTCGGATTTGTTAATGTAACCTAAATTTCCATCGATTTTCATACCGATGACATAGGGCAGCGATGATATCAAAACAGAATTCTCGGTGTGCACACTCCGTCCAGAGTCTTGGGCAAAGCCTTCGCTTTGGAACGTCAGGCGATACGTCGAAGTGCCAAACTGTGTAAGGCTAAGGTTGAATGAAGCCTTGCCTTCCGCGTCGGTCTGTGCCTCGCCAATCGGCTGATCAAAGTTTTTTGCGGGTTTCAGCGGATCGAAGAATTGATAATCAGGAAACTCTTTGAAGATGAAACTGTCGGGTGCAATATTCAGGCTTGCCTTGATGCGATGATCAACGGCAGGAGCGCCGTACAAATGCTGCAAACTAACTGTGGCGCGGAGTCCGTCCGGTGACAGCCAGCCCTTGGAAATTGGTTTATTGAACTGGGACGTAATCTTCAGAGTATCTGGCAAAAATTCTTCAACGTGTACGGATGTACTACCCAATTGGCTTGTTTTGATTTCTTGATGTGATACATCCTGCCGGTGCCCTCTATGCCCTTCATGCCGGCTCTCTTCATTGTCGCTTTCGTCTGCATTATCATTATCTGTTTGTTCTTCCTTCTCGATAGACAGACGAAAATTATAGGTGCCCGTCGGTGAGGTATCTTGCGTTACAAAATGATATTCAGCCAAACCCTGAGCATTTAATTTAATAACCGGCTGATCGATGACTTGTCCGCGCGGATTAGTAACCTCCAGCTGTAATGGCACACCGCTTAAATCCTTCGCCCAATCGCCTTGCTTGACCACGATTCCGATATGTCCTTCTTCGCCTGGCCGATAGATGCCGCGGTCGGAAAACATATAAGCGTGCAAATCCTCTGATGAGCCTTCTAGTCCTTCGGTATCAAACTGAGAATAATTCAATTTGCGGTCATAAGCCGTATAGGACATGAAAGCGAGATCGTCGCCATCGCGTACGACATAAGCTATGGGTTGCTTGTCGTCAGTCAGTCCCTGCAAACTCGGCAGGACGGCATGACCTTTGCCGTCCGTCTCAACGGTAGCAATAGGTAATCCGTTTAAACCCAGCACTTCAACCTTTGCACTCGAAACGGGTTTTCCGGATTTGATCGACTGCACGAACACATCATGCGCGCCATTGGCGGATGTCTTCACCACAAAACCCAAATCCGATACTAGTATAAACCGATGGTCAGCCGAGACGATGGTATCTTTACCTTTATCGTCCTTCGCCATCGCCTGAATGGTCAGAAAAAATAGCCCGTGGCCTTTCGGATCGCTGGTATAATCGAGTTTTCTGTCGACCGAAGTTTTTGACAAATAGGGCGCGAAGTCGAATGCCAAAAATTGTGGCTTGCGCAGGTCGGTTGATGGTACATCAACATCTTGGCTAAAATTTTCGGCAATATTGTGAGACGAAAAATTATAATTGTCGAAAGAAGGATTCTCAAAATTCCCTCTTGTTTGACTGGCCAAATGATTAATATCGTCGTTCTCAACGCGCTCGATCTCAAAATGCAACTTCTGCGCGCCTAGGGAGTAGATCGATATTTTCTTGTCGCCGCTTAAACTGAGTAACCCACCGTCGCTCAGGATCTTTACTTCTTTGCTATATTGAGGGGCTTTGACGGTGTCATTGTGGTTATCCGCCAAAATATAATCGCCCTTTGTCGTTAGGCCTTTGCTAACGCGTACATACAACCAATGGCCGGGTTCAATATCGAGCTTAATGCTGTGCATTGTTGCGGCATTATCCGCCGTAGGGTTAAGTGAGAATTTAACCTCTGGTGCTTGGGCCAACATATCATCGGTGACTTCGGTTGCGCTCGACCAGGCATAATTCTTGATCGGCTTTTCGTCTTTAGCGATAGAAGGTTTATCAGCGGGCAGTTGATAGATTTTTAAATGCTTGGTCAGCTCATCATTGCTGATGGGTACATTACTTTGAACGATCAGAATTTGTTCCGGTACGTAATGTTCATTCTTAATCATATGCAGCTCAATCTGGCTGATCGAGGCATAATCATAACGGCTGGGAATCCGCACACGCTGTTCCAATTCGCCAGGTTTGCCAACTGCCAATGGCTCCCCGCCTGCAATAGCCTTTAAACCGGGTTGTATCGTCGCTTTCAGAAACCGTTCTTTGTCTGGTAGAGACTTAATTGCGGTTGCAATTGTAGCTTCGGTACCATCATCATTCATTATTAAATCAAACGGTAAATTCTCAGCCGAGGAAATAGTTTTGCGTTGGGTTGGATTGTTGTTATCCGTCAATTCATCTAAAACAAATTTTATATGATCCTTCACAACCTGCGCATCAACGGGTGTGTTGAATGTAATTACTGTGTTAACGCCACGCTTTTCTACATCGTTAGGGTCTTGAAAAAACTCCATATTGGAGATGTGTGCGTTTAACGTCTCGGCTGCAAAATGGTAATTCCCATCCACCAGCTTTACATTGTCCGGAAATATCGACGGATCGAATTGTATTTTGTAATCTTGCGCTGGAGTCCAAGTATTTTTAGGTGTGAAAACTAAATTGTAATCACTCTCCCAACGCCATTGTCCTTCAACTTCTGGCGTCATATGAATGCCGGTCAATTGCCGGCGCCCAGCTAAATGCAATTGACGGTCTGGTGATGAGCAATACGAGCGAATGCTCCAGAACCCATTGGAGAAATACATATTGGTACAAAAAGTTACCGACAGATCGTCTTTGTTCGTCACGCGCGGAAGAATAGTGGGGTTCTCAACATTCAATTTGATTGGATCGGTTAATTGCCCTTTCACTGGCCCTTCGACCTTGTTCGCTGTAACCGGCAGTTGCGACGTATTCGCTGCAAAAACAGGAGAAAGCAAAAGACAAAAGGCGATAGTTGCAACCCACTGTTTCATAAAAGAATCTCCATATGGCAATTTATGAATAGACTTAATCAGTCCATGCCCAACTAATCAAGTCGCTTTGTTCTTAAGACAATTAATCCCGAGCTCAGCAGAGCAAGGGCATAACGCATAATGTTACTTTAAGTCATTGGCGGGCGTTGTTTGTAGGTTGGCTGAAGTTGTCGCCCAGCGTGCCAGAGGATGGATCAACTAAGCCGGTTTCTTTTTCATCCAAGATTCGACAGTTTGCAAGGCCTCTTCAAGGGCGTCATTAAGTTTGTCGATTGGTGTCTGCCAGTCTTTTTTTGTTTTTCTGTAATCCCATGCGTGAATATCGACTAGTCCAGAAAATGGACGATCAATCCAAAGTTGAAAACGTTCGCCAATTTTACTTACAATATCGATTGAGCGAACTTCACTCTCTTGGTATTGAGTATAAACATGCAGTGAGTTTCTCTGCGCCCAGGCGGTAATAACTGGATCGATTTCAGAATAACTCATACGCGATAGCCTTCTACCCAAAGCAGGTACACTTCAGTAAAGTTTTCTACTCGGTTTAAGTAGCTCTCTCAATCATTTCAATGATCACTAAATCATTGAAATGGTGGGTGCGACAGGGATTGAACCTGTGACCCCTACCGTGTGAAGGCGCCTCGAGTCAACACAATCAACGCATTGGATACCACCGTTTCATGCAAATAACCCAAGTATTCCATTGTTTGTCATAGATTTTATTACAGTGTAATAATCTAAATAAGTTTTGAGTCCTACTTAACCTCTCCCTATGAACAGACTTACCAGCCCTGTAGTTTTTTTGGCTTTACTGTTGGCCATGGTTTTGATGCCAATTTTGGCCCATGCCGATAATGTTGTGGTTGGTGTCAATTTATTGAATGCGCCGGATAAGCTGACACCCGACGAGCAGGAATCCATTCTAAACGCTATGCAAGCTGCGGGTGTACGCGTTATTCGTATGGGCATTGATGTTGACAGAAATGGGGATGAAAAGGGAATCAATTTTGCAGAGCGCGTCTACGCTCATGGGATCAAAATTGACTGGCTTGTCAATCTCCAATGGCCAAAAGGAACGAAAGCTCCCACACCGCCACCGGGTATGGGCCTTTGGCGAAATCCTCCGCTTTCAACGTCTGATCCAGATAGCTTCAGAGCCTATTTTCAAAGCATGCTGGGAAAGCTTGAAAGCAAGGGAATTGTGCTCGCTGGGTTTGAGCTCGGGAACGAGATCAATTTCACGGCCAATGCCGATTTTCCTCTTCCCGGTAAGGGAAAAATATTCGGACTGGATGATCTGTATCATGATCCTGAGGGACAACAGATTGCCAGGGGTTTCACCCAATACATGAAAAGCCTTGCTGTATTAAAAGACATTCGGGACCATTCAAAACTGAACCAGCATACCCCGATTATTTCGGCCGGACTTGCAATTGGCAATAACCCGCCGGGCCCTTCCTGGGATAAACGCGTTGACGGCGTTGCCATCAACGCGACGCTAGAATTTCTTCGCGTTAACGGGCTTGATCATCTGGTTGATTATTATGGCGTTCACACCTATCCACCTGGAAATGGGCCTGGCACAAACCAAGGTGCCGCCAACCGCTTGTCACGCCTCGAGAACATTGTTTTCACCGAATGCCGCCCAGCCGGAAGTTCGTCTGGGAAGCCATGCTGGCTAACGGAATGGGGTTTTGGCGCTGCCGGAAATTCCTGTCCGGTCGATGATTCGTATCGAACAACATTGGTTCGTGAAGTGCGAGATGATTTTGCGCAATTCGCTCAACAGGGGCGATTGAAAGCAATATTTTATTACACATGGCAAGGTCAAATTCATGCGCCCAAGGAAGATCGGTTTGGCGCTTTTCTCTGTGGCGCGTTGACAGAAAGTGGCCGTTTGGCAATCTCGCCAATGTGACGAATTGCTCGCAACAATCAAGGTATACCCTATGAAAAAATCAGCTCACCTCACTATTTATTCTGCTTTTTTGCTTATCGCATTACTGATGTCTAATTTAATCGCCTCAGCACACGCCGAAACGTTATTAACCGGAGTGAACGTGCCGAACGCAACGCGTGCTAGTTCTGCCGACCGGCAAACTGTGATCAGTCAACTTAAAGCTGCAGGCGTCCACATTGTTCGTTTTCCTGTTGGGAAAGATATTGCTGATCTCGCTGGATATGCTTCACAGCTTTATGCGCAGGGCATTAAGATCAATCTTATCGTCGATCCGCAGTACCTGCCCGACACCCCAGTACGACCGCCCTATGCGCCCGACAGCCATATGTATCCCAGCTACCCGCTATCATATGCCGATCCGGCTATGTCTCGTAGTTATTTCCAGACTCTACTCTCGCAACTTGATGCGAAGGGAGTGGTTTTAGCCAGCATTGAGCTTGGTAATGAGATCAATTGGTCGGCATTCAACGGAGAATTTCCCTTACCTGGCGAAGGCAAGATTTTTAGCCTTGAAGATCTTTACCACGACCCTGAAGGGCAAAAAATTGCCAAAGGATTTCTTCAATATTTGAAGATACTTTCAGCTCTTAAGGATGTTCGCGATCATTCGCGACTGAACCTGAACACACCGATCATTTCCGCAGGTCTCTCACCGGCCGGAAGAGCGAGAGTTCTAACAGGGAAGATGGAAGACGGTGTCGCGATCAACGCAACCCTCCAATTTTTGCGGGCAAACGGGCTCGACAATTTAGTCGACGGTTACGGCATCCATTTTTACCCTGGAGGTAGTTTTCAGCAAGTCGATATCAATTTGAGTAATAATGTTGTTACTGAATGCGGGTCAGCGGGTCCGAAAGGTAGCAAGCCCTGCTGGATAACTGAATGGGGGGTTATTAATCCGACAAATTCTTGCCCCATGGATGATAGCCTGCGTATTCCGATGATCCAACACATGATGGAAGATTTTCGCGATCTTGCGCGTGAAGGGCGTGTGCAAACTGCTTTGTACTATGCTTGGAATAGTTCTCCCGGGACGAATCCAAACGATCCCCATCCGATCACAATTTTCCTCTGCGGAGGCGTTACAGAAGGAGGGCGGATTGCGCTGACACCGTGATCCTATCGGACCTGACCCTCGCAGGCTGAAACAATTTGAGATATAGAGGCCTCAGTTAACTCGATCATTTGATCCTCGGACAGCCAGATTCTATGCAGCCTTTAACGTTTGAATCTGCGGTGCCTGCGGAACCCGCTCGGTTAATTTGAGCCCACCAGCTTTGTCGACAATCTCTCGTATTTCTTTGGCAGAAAGCGTCCTTTGTTTTTCTAGTGCATCAGCTAAAGCTGTCAGGGGCTTGATGTTGTCATTTAAGGCATTGCGTGCACATTCATTAGCTGCATTTGCCCACTGCATCACACGACTTACAACGAGTCTGTTCGTTTCTTCAGATACTCCACCGGTAAAAATTTCATCGCCGTTGGGCAGGGGATTGAGACGAACATTGCCAATGGCAGGGTCCATACCAAGTTCGGCGACGATGCTGTAACCCATACGTGTAACAGTGGCGATGTCGCTACTGGCGCCGGACGACACAAAATCTGGATTAGACGTAGCTATTTTCTCAGCTTCTCGCCCACCATTGGCAACGACCATTTCGGCAACGATCTCATCGCGTGTGTAAACGGCACTGTCACCTTCGATGTGGCCAATGGTTACGCCTAGAGAGTTTCCGCGTGGTATATCGCTAACCCGTGAAAGAGGTGTGGCACCAGGAATACAGAGTTTAAGTATAGCGTGACCAGCTTCGTGCCAACGCGTAAGTCGCATCTGTGCAGCTGTTTGAACAAGACCTTTTCGTTCGAGCCCGCGTACACTACGGTCATAAGCTTCAGATATATCCACCGCACGTATTTCTTTCTGCTTACTACGTATCGCTAGAATTGCAGCTTCGTTAATGAGATTCTCAATTGCTGCTGGTGAAAAACCGGGGGTTTCATTAGCGATGGCATTGGCGTCGACATCTTCTGACACTCGTTTTTTTGCAAGATAAAATTCTGCAAGGGCTTTACGACCGGCAGAATCCGGCAGAGGAACTTCTATATGTCGGCTGAAGCGACCGGGGCGAAGTATCGCGGGATCTAGTGTATCAGGGCGGTTTGTGGCGCCGATAAGGGTAATGCCTTCTTCAGACTCGAAGCCGTCAATTTCTTTAAGAAATTGAGTAAGCGTTTGGATGCTCCAACGATCTTCTCGATTGCTGCGGGCCCTGGCAAGGACGTCGATTTCGTCAATAAAAATAATGGCAGGTTTGTTGCGCCTAGCGGTCTGAAATACCTCGCGTACACGCGCAGCGCCTTCACCGACCCATTTGCTATCAAATTCAGAGCCGTTAATGCTAAAGAATGCGACGCCAGCCTCATTCGCCATAGCGCGGGCGATGAGGGTTTTTCCGCAACCAGGCGGACCAACAAGGAGAATACCCTTGGGAAGAAGGCTCTTGCTGCTTTGAGGTTGTTTTTCAATATCTCGGTACTTTTGAGGATTTTTGAGCATGTCGACGACGTCCATGATTTCTTCCTTAGCGGAATCAATCCCAACGATGTCATCAAATGTAACTTTTGGGTCAAAGCGCTTGCGCTTAAATCTTTTTAAGCGGCCAACAACAGTGGCGTCGCTATCATCATCGATACTACCTATTTGTGTTGCTAATCCCTTCGCTTTACCAATGCTGCGCGCAATGTATTTTCCGACACTGTAAGTCGGCCACAGTGCTAGTAAAATAACCTGTGTTCTGCCAATTTCGAGCGCGTCGAAAATTGCGCCAAATAGGTTCCAATCATTTTTTACATTTACGCCATGGGATACAAAATTATTAAGTACAGCCCCGCCGTCAGCAATCTCAGGAAGGGTAGAGACAAATTTCTGCCCGCTTCTTGTCCAGCCAGTAATTTTTCGACCATCGATAACTATATCATCAATCTGATTTCTTGTGGCGCTGTTCATTAGCTCGGTATAACTATAGTTAGGTGTTGTACCCCATCGACGAATACTATCTCCCACGCTGAAAAGTGTGAAAGCACCTAAGGCCACGTATGTGAAATTTGTGAGTTTGAGATGCCGAAGAATATTTCTTCGAAACCAACCGTCATTATTGTCGTCATCGCTTGTAGGCATATATAAGCCTCCGAATTTGAATATTTTTATACTGTATAGAAGGTGTTATTATTTTCACAATCAAATATGATGATTGGGGCAGAGGTGCGTTAACAATACCTCCGATTTTAACCATAATAGTAAATTCTAGCCTCGTTTTTCCGCGATTTATATAAGATATAAAGCTTAATCACAGCCAGAAACAGATAGTAAAGCCCATTGGAATTATTCAGCCGAAAGAGGCTGTCGGGAAGTCGGAATGGATATATTACATCCTACGTGGCAAAGTCCATGCTCACCGAATTGATAGTTTAGTCTCTAGAATTATAACACTAATTTCTATTTAGGCTCATAAAAATGTCTATTTTATCAAAGATAAATAGCTGGCTCTGGAAAGATTGTTTAGACGGAAGTTTGCGCGCCTCTCCTAGCCAAGGATTGACGTGAATGACGGACTTAGATGAAGCCCTTCCAGCTGTCCAAGGCGTACACTCGAACCCGATTATGATATCTGTAATAATTTTTAGCCTCCTTCAAAAAGCTAACCCATTGAAAAGCGTGGTGGGTGCGACAGGGATTGAACCTGTGACCCCTACCGTGTGAAGGTAATGCTCTGCCGCTGAGCTACGCACCCATTTCCAGTGCATTAATGAGGATCCAAACATTTACTGTCAAGGGAAGATGCCATATCTCGCCGGTGTGCGCGGGTAAATGATCTGATAAGTGCTGACTATCGTTGATCATAAGGTTGTGATTAAATGGATCGAACAGCTGAAACACGAAGGTTAGATGCTAAATTCTATACGTACGCCAGCGCTCAAACCACATATCCTGGTTGTCGACGATGATGACAGGTTGCGCGAGCTTTTGCGCCGTTATTTGGCTGAGCAGGGGTTTATTGTTACGACGGCGCCTAATGCTGCCGACGCTCGTGGTAAGCTAAAAAATCTGAGTTACGATATAATGGTGCTGGACGTTATGATGCCAGGGGAAACTGGCTTAGAGCTAACGCGTTCGCTGCACGAAGATACCAAATCTCAGGTCAAACAATTACCAATTCTTCTTTTAACTGCGCGCGGTGAGCCTAGCGATAGGATTATAGGCCTCGAAGTCGGGGCTGACGATTATCTACCCAAACCTTTTGAGCCGCGCGAATTACTGTTACGCATCAATTCCATATTGCGACGAATACCTAAACCGCCGATAGCTATGCCTGATCTTAAGCTGGGCCGTTGGTTCTATAATTTCCAGCGTGATGAATTGCGCTCGGGCGAGGAAACCATCAGATTGACCGACATGGAGGCTGGATTGATGCGTGTATTAGCGGCCGAGCCTGGTGTTGTTATTAGCCGAGAAGCCCTGAGCGAGCGTAGTAAAGGTACTGTTAGTGGCCGAACCATTGACGTGCAAGTTACGCGACTGCGTCGCAAGATTGAAACTGACGTCAAAAATCCGCGCTACCTTATTACAGTAAGAGGCGAGGGCTACATGCTTATGCCGGATATCGATTAATGGTTGATACGTCATCACAAACAATTAATCGTAAGGTTCCGATTCTATTGCGTTTTAAGCGAATGCTGCCGCGCAGTTTATTTGGCCGCACCTTATTAATTGTAGTTACGCCCACGATCTTAGCTTTAGCTATGGCTACTTTCGTGTTTTTTGATCGTCATTGGTATACAGTTACACATCGCATGACTTATGCGGTAGCCGGTGATATGGCAGCGATTGTTGAGCTGATACGTCATAGCCATTCGCCAGAAAATACAGCCTATATCGTAAATTTGGCTTCGGAAAAAATGGATCTCTTTGTAACATTTTCTCCTAAGATGCTCTTATCCGAGACACAACACGATACGCTTAATCCATTAGAAAATATGTTGAAGCGTGCTCTCGACGATCGCATAAAATATCCCTACAATATTGATATGCGTGCAGCACCAGAAATGATTGCTGTACGTATAGAAACGCCGGAAGGTATTTATACGATCCAATCACCCGAGCGTCGGATTTACACGCCGACTACGGAAGTTTTTATCATTTGGATGATCAGCAGTTCTTTGCTGCTATCTCTCATTGCCTTATTGTTTATGCGCAATCAAATCAAACCGATCCGTCGATTAGCCGAGGCGGCCGAAGCTATAGGTAAGGGCCGTGAAGTGCCATGGTTTAAACCAGAAGGTGCAGCAGAAGTGCGGCAAGCTGCGGCTGCACTTCTTGTTATGCGTGACCGTTTGCGACGTCAAATTACGCAACGAACGGCGATGTTAGCTGGCGTATCTCATGATTTGCGTACGCCACTGACGCGTATGAAGTTACAATTAGCGCTTATGCCAGATAGTCCTGAAAAACAGGAATTTACAACAGATATAACCGATATGGAGACGATGCTCGAGGCTTACCTCGCTTTTGCGCGCGGGGAGGAGGCTGAACCTGTTGTTCAGGTTAATCTTAGCGAGCTGTTGGCAGAAATTGTTTCACTTACGCATCGGCAAAAACCGCACATTATTTTGAATGTTCCGGAGGGCGTCAGTATTATGGTCCGCCGCCACGCTATGAAGAGATGCCTGATTAATCTGATTAGTAATGCTTTGCGTTATGGAAAACAGGCGCTAGTCAACGTTGCTTTGCGTGATCACGCCATTGATATTGTGATTGATGATGATGGGCCAGGAATAGATGTCTCACAGCGCGAAGAAGTCTTTCGTCCCTTCTTGCGGCTTGACGAATCTCGCAATCCGACAACCGGCGGCGTAGGGCTAGGTTTGACCATCGCGCGCGATATTGCACGCTATCATGGCGGTGATGTTGTGCTTGAAACCAGTCCTTTGGGCGGCCTGAGGGCAAGGATTTGGTTGCCGATATAGCTTAGAATAATTTTCCACCATTTGGTACAGCAAGTGTTGGACTTATCAGGACAACGCCACCTTCACTGTCGGGAAAACCTAAAGTTAAAACTTCCGACATAAAAGGCCCAATTTGGCGCGGCGGAAAATTAACGACAGCGGCAACTTGGCGGCCAAGGAGAGCTTCTGGGGCATAGTGTTTCGTAATTTGAGCAGAACTCCGTTTGGTGCCAAAATCTGTCCCGAAATCGATCGTCAACTTATAAGCAGGTTTGCGTGCCTCAGGAAAAGGGTCAACTTTTATAATAGTTCCGACGCGGATCTCAACTTTCTCGAAATCACTATAGGCAATCGTATCCATCTGTATATCTCCAACAAAAAAGGCGCGAGATTTCTCGCGCCAATTCTTGTGAAATAAAAGAGAAATTATGCGGCGGCGCGGCCGTTTTTGATAATACCGCGTAGCTCTTCCAGTCCTTCGCTCATACGATTGCTAACAGTTTCCATAGTCTGGCAATTGCACTTAGTAACGGCCTCGGTTATCTCACGGATGTTGGACATGCACTTATCCACAGCCGCTTTTGACATTTCCGCTTGCTTGATAACCTTATCTTCTGGAGTTTCAGAGGACATTACGGCGTTAACCATGTTCGTGGTTTCCTCAAAGCCTTGTTTAACTAATTCCGCTTGGCGACGGCCTATGGCCTGAACATTTTCAAATACAGCCTGGTTAAGGGCGGTAATGAATTCAATGTTGCGTCGCTGTGCAGCAATTAACGATTCAAAGTTAAATGTAGGCATCTTAAATTCACCCATCATTTTGCTCATATCCATCATCTTACTCATGTCCATCATTTTACTCATGTCCATCATTTTGGACATGTCCATAAGCTTCGAAAAATCTGTTTCGAAGAATGGATTACTGGCTGGCTTCGACATAGTTGTGTCCTCTCGCTCTTGGATAACAAAATTAGGCGCTTTGCCCATTGGAATTTCGCGGTCCTTGGCCGTTATTTAAGGTTAATATATGCCGCTTTCCTCTTCTTTTGTCACGGTATTTTTGCATTGCACAAATAATTACTTAGGCTTGTAAGGGTAGTTATAGCTAACTAGTTGTGATTGTGAAAGAAAAACTCAGAAAGATATCCTGCATAGCGCAGCCTGCGGTCAAGTACGGCCATGGTTTTTGACATATCGACTGTCCCATCCTTGAGCCATACGCAGAGCGTCAGTTGATAAATAGCAAGTAAACCGAAACACATGGCTGAAGAGGGAATACCCTTGGGGACGAGATGGGCTAGCTTAAGCATCTTTGGCATAGATTGCCACTGCGCTTGCAATATCGGCAATGCCAAGGGAGGGCTTCTTTTGGTCGCGGCAAAGATGGCCAAAACTCCCTCACGGTGAGACTGTAAGATATCGAAACGTGCCATCATAACTTCGAAAAGGCGGTCATGAGGCGAATTGCGGGCATTAATTTTACCAATCCGGACAACCTCATCATCGATTTGATGAACGATTTCGGGAAGAATATCTGCCTTATTGGTAAATATTTTTTTTGTTTCTGTGAGAGGTACTTTGGCGGTTTTAGAAATTTGCTGCAAAGTTAAAGTTTGCCAGTGATGGCTTGCCGATAATTTTAACGCCGCGTCGCAGATCTTTTTTTCTATTGATTGTTTTGTCATATCGCTACTTTAGCGTATTTTGAATAAGGATACGATATAATCACTTGGCTCTAAGATCAATGTTTATAACCGAATTATTCTGCTAGCTCTTTTGCTCTGCGCCTGGCTGCGGTCATAGCCATCTCAATTAAATTGCCTAGCCCAGTATCTGCTAATAGGTATTTAAGCGCTGCTTCGGTCGTACCTCCTGGACTGGTCACTGCCATACGCAAAGCCGCCATACTCTCAGATGACTGGGCTAATAAGGCGCCGCTGCCAATAATAGTTTGGCGCGCCAGCTGCTCTGAAAGTTCATGGGTTAGACCCAATTTTTTACCCGCCTCGGCCATGGCCTCAGCCAGAGCGAACACATAGGCAGGCCCACTGCCAGAAAGAGCTGTCACCGCATCCATGAGCGCCTCATCCTTAAGCCAAGCCACTTGACCCACACAACTCAACAGTCCATCGCACAGATCTCTTTGAGTTTGAGTGACATTCTTATTGGCAACCGCCACCGTCATACTTGCGTTGACGCTGGCTGCTAAATTCGGCATCGCACGAACTATTGCATGATTGTCATTGCCAAGGAGGGTCGCAAGACGAGCCATTGTTTGCCCGGCTGCGACAGATAAAAAGGGAGTGCTGCTATAACGTCCATAGGCTGGAAGCGTCTTGGTCATGACCTGCGGTTTTAGGGCAATCACGGCAAGATCAGGGATGAACGCCGCGTCTAAATTATCCAGTGTGGCATACCATTTTACGCCAGGTAGTGACTTTAAATCATCCGTTGGAGCAAGGGGGTCTACGACGTGCGTGACTGTGGCAATTTCCCCTGCGGCACGCTTTAGAAGCGCTCCACCCATCTTGCCACAACCGATAAGGAGAAGTTTTGCCATGCATCGTTACTAGCATCAGCTCTATCCTTGTGAAAACAAGAATCCGGCTGGAGTCTTGACCAAATGGAAAAGCTAAGCTTGTCCCGCGGTATCTATCATCGAGGCCGCCATAGCCTCACCAGGACGTTTACCGCCCCAAATGACAAACTGAAATGCCGGATAGAATCGCTCACATTCAGTTAGGGCGATTTCAACCAGATCTTCTAGCATCTCAACGCCTGGCATACGCTCACCACGTGTAAGCACCGTGTAGCGGAAGAGGGGGGTATTTTGCTGCGTCTCAAGGTCGAAATGTCCTAGCCATAAGCGATTGTTGAGCATCGCAAGCAAGTCATGCACATCGCTACGTTTCGCGTCGGGCACGCGCATATCAAACTGACAGGAAAATTGTAGGGTTCCAATTTCGCGTTGCCAGACAAAGAACATACGGTAATGGCACCAACGACCAGCAAGTTCAACGATAAGCTCGTCATCGTTTGAGCGATCAAACAGCCATTCATTAGCGGTTACGATGTCTTCGAGTATATCGAGAGGGTTGGATTGAAGTCCGTGATCGTGAGCCGACAGGAACGACATGTGGAGCGCCTCCTTGGGAGTAGAGGACATTCACCTATCAAACTTTACAACTGCGCCGCAAGAGTCTGTGAATCCCCGGATTCACTCTGTTGCCTTCAGTGTTTTTTGAGTCACACAACGTTGACACTATGGTATCTATTTTCATTCCGCTAACGGATTCAAATGACTCAATATTTTGAATCATTTCAGAGTCTTGAATCGATTAAGCGCCTCTTTTACCGTGCGCCTTCTTTTTAACACTTCGTAAACCTTGCGAGCCTTCATTCTTTGCCGATCTTTTGCTTGACACGCCAATTTTGGCCTCTATTGCCACCAGACGCTCGTCGAGTAGTTCCTGCATGACCCGCGCTTTAGCCAGCATCCCGAAGGCGGCATCAAATTCGCTGCGGCTGACAAGATCTAGTCGGCGCGTTATTTGATCGATACGGCGTTTGCTGTTTGTCTTAAAATCATGGCGTGCGCTGAGAATATTGCCAAGAATATTGCCGCCTAACGTCATAACATCTTCAATCAAGGTCTGATTTTTGGGCAGTGACTTCTCCTTCTATAATGAGCGTCTTTAGTATAGCATCCACCGCAGCGCATTGCATCTATCGATTGAGGCTATCCATGTTTGCTTTTGCTTTTCCACCACTTGATCCAGTCGCCGCCTCTTTTGGGCCGTTGGTAATTCGTTGGTATGCACTAGCTTATCTCGCCGGGTTTATCATTGGCTGGCGCTATTGTCTTTATCTTGCCCGCCAAAACACCAAAGGACCTGCGGCAGAACTCTATGACGAATTTCTGACTTGGGCGGTTATCGGCGTCGTTCTTGGCGGTCGTATCGGTTACATCCTCTTTTATCAGCCTGATTATTATTTTTCGCATCCTACAGAAATGGCTGAAGTTTGGCATGGCGGCATGTCATTTCATGGTGGCATGTTGGGTGTCATTGCAGCTGCTTGGCTATTCACAAATCGCCACAAAATGAGTTTTTTTGCATTTACGGATATTCTCGCTTGCGTTACGCCGATCGGACTATTTCTTGGCCGTTTGGCCAATTTCGTGAATGGCGAGCTATACGGGCGCGTCACCAATGTTTCCTGGGCAATTATCTTTCCACGCGGGGGTGACCAACCACGCCACCCCAGTCAGCTCTATGAGGCTTTTTTAGAAGGTATAGTTCTGTTCCTCATCCTATTTTGGTTGTCACGAAAACCAAAAATACGAGCTCGTATTGGTTTTATTTCCGGCAGTTTTTTATTTTGCTACGGCCTTTTTCGTAGTGTGGTTGAATTCTTTCGTGAACCGGATCAACAGCTTGGTTTTATCTATGGTGGGACAACGATGGGCCAACTGCTATGCGTTCCAATGATGTTATTTGGCCTTTACATTATTCTCTGGTCTGAGAAACGAACGAAGTCTCGACTTAAGTAAAATGAGCGGTCTTAGTGACTATATTCGAGAGCTGATAGAGAAGAACGGCCCACTATCCATTGCGCGCTATATGGAATTAGCTCTGCAGCATCCCGAATACGGCTATTATCGCCATCATGACCCGCTCGGCAAAAGCGGCGATTTTATTACCGCTCCTGAAATAAGCCAGATGTTCGGTGAAATGATAGGTCTGTGGTGGGCGGATGTTTGGCACCAAATAGACAGCCCGTCCGAATTTATTCTACTCGAGCTTGGACCAGGTAGGGGAACGTTGCTTGAAGATGCCCTGCGGGCAACGATCAAAATCAAAGGATTACACCAAGCAATGCGGCTTTACTTACTCGAAAGTAGCACGGCTTTGCGATCAATGCAGTCCGATAGATTAAAATCGCATCGTCCAAAGCATATCGATAGCCTTAGCAATTTACCCGAGCTTCCGACGATTGTGCTGGCTAACGAATTTTTTGATGCATTGCCAGTTCGTCAGTTTGAGAAAACGGCCCACGGCTGGTGTGAAAGGCTGGTTGCAGTGGAAGCGAATAGATTTGTCTTCACTCTTTCGGCACCCGATCCGGCGTTTCTTATGATGATACCTGAAGAGCGCCGCGAAGTTAATGTAGGCGCCATATACGAATTTTCCATGGCGTCATTGTCTCTAATACGCACGCTAGCATCCCATATTTCTCGATTTGGCGGGGCTGCTTTGATCATCGATTATGGCTATGCCGCATTTGCGGGCCAAGGAACACTGCAGGCGCTCGCTGGGCATAATTTTGTCGATGTGTTGTCGCGACCGGGAGAGATCGATATTACGGCCCATGTTGATTTTCATGCACTTAAGCAAATTGCATCAGCGAACGAAGTCCGGGTTTTTGGTCCTCTCGGGCAAGGCGAGTTTCTCAAATCTCTTGGCATTGAAGTGCGCGCCATTCAACTCAAACACACGGCATCTCAAGAGCACAGCAAAGAGATCGATCAAGCTTTGCACAGATTGACGGACCCCTCGCAAATGGGAAGTCTTTTCAAGACGCTTGGTATCGCATCACAGAAACAAGAAACAATGGCTGGGTTCTGATTATGGATGTTCTGTTGGCTGAAAGTTTCAATAGTTTTTCTTCTGTAGGGCACGGTTTTTTCACGCGCAAGGGCGGGGTAAGCACGGGTATTTATGCTTCACTTAATTGTGGCTTTTCGGGTGATGGAGAATTTTCAAATGCGACAGAAAACCGTCGCCGTGTTGCCAATCATCTCGGCATCAAGACAGATTATCTACTGAGCTGTTATCAAATTCATTCACCGACTGTCGTGACGGTAACTGAACCATGGACGACTAACGCGCGTCCTGAAGCCGATGCCATGGTGACCAAAACGCCTGGTCTTGGGCTTGGCATTTTGACAGCAGATTGTGGGCCGTTACTCTTTGTCGATCCCAAAAGTGGCGTCATAGGTGCTGCGCATGCGGGTTGGCGGGGAGCGCTATGTGGAATTATCGAAAACACACTTGAAGCCATGGAAAAACTCGGTGCACGCATTCCCCATATATATGTGGCGATTGGTCCTTGCATTTGGCAAAATTCTTATGAAGTAGGGCCAGAATTTCCGGCGCCGTTTCTAGCCGAGAACCCCGAGCATGACCGTTTTTTTCGGCCAGCCTTTCGCTCCGATCACTACATGTTTAATCTACCAGGCTACATAGAAGCAAAGCTGCGGTGCGCAAAAGTCGGTTTTATCGAGTTCTCACCCGCTGACACCTATAGCGATGAAGATCGTTTTTTCAGTTACCGCCGCGCCTGTATAACAGGTGAAAAACGTGCCGGCAGCTTAATTTCGGTGATTGCTCTCAGGTGAGCTGCAATTAAAAAAATCTGCCTCAGTCCTTGTTTTCAGCAGGCATATCTTGTTAAGTTAATGTCCTGAAAGGATTGAATATGCCGAAAACGCTTTATGATAAGATATGGGAAAGTCATTTGGTTCATCAGCAGGATGATGGAACTTGCCTACTCTATATTGATCGTCATCTGGTACATGAAGTGACAAGTCCGCAAGCTTTTGAGGGTTTGCGCTTAACGGGTCGCAAGGTTCGCCGCCCCGATGCTACTTTGGCTGTGGCCGATCATAATGTGCCGACCTCACCGGACCGCCTTAAGGGTATAAGGGAAGAAGAATCCCGCATTCAGGTTGAGACCCTTAAACAAAATACGCTTGAGTTCGGAATAGAATATTTTTCGATGGAAGATATTCGCCAGGGTATTGTCCATATCATCGGGCCCGAGCAGGGCTTTACTTTGCCGGGGATGACAATTGTGTGTGGCGACAGCCATACAGCGACGCACGGCGCTTTCGGTGCCTTGGCCTTTGGCATTGGTACATCTGAGGTTGAGCATGTGTTGGCAACGCAAACATTGATCGCGCGGCGATCTAAAAACATGCAAGTCAACGTCGAAGGTGAGTTGCCGCTTGGCGTGACAGCCAAAGACATGATCCTCGCCATCATAGGGACAATCGGAACGGCGGGGGGAACGGGTTATGTGATCGAATATACCGGCTCTACCATTCGCAATCTGTCGATGGAAGGGCGCATGACTATTTGCAATATGTCGATTGAAGCGGGCGCGCGCGCTGGACTGATTGCGCCCGATGAAACGACCTTTGCTTATTTAAAAGATAAGCCCAAAGCGCCTAAGGATACGAATTGGGATAAAGCACTTGCTTATTGGCGCACGTTGCCCAGTGATCAAGCGGCTGTATATGATAAAATCATCAAACTCGATGCCGCTAAAATTGCACCAACAGTTACTTGGGGTACATCACCAGAAGATGTGGCGCCCATCACAGGTATTGTGCCGGATCCAGCCGCGGCTAAAGACGAAACGAAAAAACATTCAATACAGCGCGCGCTCGATTACATGGGATTGAAGCCAGGAACTAAATTAACGGATGTTCCCGTCAGTAAGGTTTTTATTGGTTCGTGCACCAATGGACG
>JABDFY010000006.1:0-1559 GCA_013286365.1 Alphaproteobacteria bacterium | reverse complement strand
CCGTCGCCGCCATCGCCAAAGGTCGCCATGTGGCCGCAAGCGTTTATGCCATGGTTGTACCGGGCTCGGGCCTTGTTAAGCAACAAGCCGAGAAGGAGGGCATCGACAAAATCTTGCGCGAGGCCGGGTTTGATTGGCGCGAACCAGGATGCTCCATGTGTCTTGCGATGAATGAGGATCGTTTACAACCTGGCGAACGTTGCGCATCGACATCGAACCGCAATTTTGAAGGCCGCCAAGGACGAGGTGGGCGTACGCACCTTATGAGCCCAGCTATGGCCGCCGCTGCTGCCATCCTTGGCCGACTCGCTGATGTTCGAGAGTTGACGTAAGTCGTATCCATCGCCATCTTTATAAATATGGTTGATCAAACGAATCTTACTGTTTCTCCGGCTGACCATGCCAGCGCGTGGCGCTATGCGGGATTTTGGTGGCGCTTTCTAGCTCGCATTATTGACGCCGCGATTATTCAGGTGGTGGTTTATCTTTTTGTCAATTTGTCGCCGCTCAATGAACTCATTATCTCCACCTTGATCCCGACGACACAAGGATTTGATAAGCACGATCACACTAAGCTGACACCGGCCGAATCCAATGCATTATTGTTAAAAGTCATAACTGGGATTTTTTCAAACTATCTCTTGATCGGTTTATTCCTAACATTGATGATAGGCTCTTTTATTGGAACTTGGCTTTATTTTGCGGTGATGGAATCGTCGCGTGCTCAAGCAACACTCGGTAAAAAAGTGTGCAACTTAAGGGTCACTGATATCAACGGAAAGCGGCTTAGTTTCGGTCGAGCGAGCGGTCGATATTGGGCTCGCTATCTTGGCCCGTTCCTAGTGTCTGCGATTGCAGGATTTTTGTTTGGGGCAGGAGCGGCACTTAGAAACAGAGGTGTGATTCCTCCATGTGAGATTTGCTTGCAGTCAATGGGCGCGAACGTGCTTAGGGCAGTAAGAATTACTTCTTCAATATTGGTGATTCATAATTTTGTTGGTAGCACCGGACGGATTTGAACCGCCGACCAAGAGATTATGATTCTCCTGCTCTACCGCTGAGCTACGGTGCCAACTTTAAGAACTTCACTCTACCAAAACCTACTCTACTTGCCACAAAAATGCCCCGACGTCCTACCTAACCCTTTGATATTCGCCACGCGGGTGTGGGTTATGATTCCCCCGCAAATAATTTAATTTTCAGCTTTTGAGGAGTTTAACATGGTTATGAATGCCCCAGCATCGTCGAATGCGCCTTCGGCCAGCAATACCAATCTAGTTTATGCAGGATTTTGGTGGCGCGTTTTAGCTTACTTTCTTGATTGTCTCATCCTTGTTCCAGTTTTTGTTGTCATCATGGTCGTTGCTGGGCTTGGTATGCATTTTGCTCCGCCTGTGCCCGGGCAAGCTACTACGTTACCGTTTGCCGTACTCTGGGCACCGAGAGTTATCATGATTGTGATGTTCTGGTTGTATTTTGCTTGCCTCGAGAGTTCAAATTGGCGCGCCACAGTTGGCAAAAGAATATGCGGGCTCATGGTAACTGATATTAATGGCGCC
>JABDFY010000005.1 GCA_013286365.1 Alphaproteobacteria bacterium | reverse complement strand
GGTTTTATTGGGTGCTATGGGCTGGGGAATTACTAATCTTCTTTTTGGCCCTCTAAAAGAAATCGTCGATTTACGCCGCGAAGTGCAGGAATGCTTAATCATTTACGGCAATCTAGCAAAAGATGCGCCCCACGATGAACGTCACAAAGCGGCGGAAGCCTTTCGTCGGATCGGTGCGGCCTTTGTTGCACGTCACATTGCGGCTTATCCGTGGGTAAGGAAATTTTGTCAGTCGCCTTTGCAATGGGATATTCACAGTGCGGGAATTCAATTAATTGGTCTCGGAAATTCTACTCAATTCGATGGTTTTAGTTTTGTAAATGCTTCCCCGATTGTCTTTCTCATTCGCATGAGCCTGCGGCTGCCAGAACCAGAAGAGTCCATTATTAGCCGTACCCTTCGAGAGCATGCCGCGCAGCCGCCAATGGAAGAAGAATAAAGGAGCCGAGGCTGCACCGTATGGCCCTTCTGTTTCATACAATTATCAATATAGGCGTGCTGGCCTTGAAAATTGAATAGCTGATCAGATTCATGAATTTCATCGTCAGTGTAATGTGAATATTCGTAAAGCATTCCAACCAAGCCAGACCCATTTTGTAGTCGATGCTGGATATCTTCCGTCTGGTGTGTGCATTTAGCAAGTTGTACACATGGATTTAGTGAAATTAACTTTTTAACACGCACGGATACACGCACAAACCAATTTCACCGTCGAGTAGACAACTGCTAAGTCTTTGAAAAGCGTGGTGGTGCGACAGGGATTGAACCTGTGACCCCTACCGTGTGAAGATTGCCAAATCTAAATCAATCAACACATTAGGAACCATAGCTTACAATAAAAACCCCAAATTTCCCACGGTATTAGACATTTTACGTTACAATGTAATGTCATATTGAAGGGACGTTGGAGAGTGTTTGCATTCGTCGAAATATTCTTTGAAGGTTTCTTGCCGTTAAATCTTGGGTTCAACATATGATTGCTATGAAATGGGTGGGCCGTTGCCCGATGATTTATCCCCCAGTAGGCGGCGGAATTCGGTCTCCAAGTCACGCATCGAGCTCTTAACTGGCCCCTCAAGACGCTCTCCAATTTCATTCCACATCTGGTGTGGGCTTGGATTATGCGGATTAAGAACGATTAAACGAAACTGATTGCCAGTTTGGACGAAAGCTTTATTTAGCTCTTCCAGTTTACGTGCAGTCTGCTCGGGCAAGAAGATCGCTTTTGCGGTGAATGATTCAAAAAACATTTTGTGCGCATCGGCTAAATCATTATACCGTTCTTCTCGTGGTTTTTCCCCCGCCATTTCAATTGACTTCACGTATTCAGAAAGACATTGATTAACTTTGATGAGGTGCGCATAGATTTCAGAAATCGCCTCACCTCTCTTTTCGTGAAGTCTTGAAAACACAACATCATGCTCCAATGCAACAAGATTTAATTGAGAGCGCAATTTCTCTATCTCGACATCAGATTGTGCTTTTAGCTGTGCTTTATGAGTCTCTAGCTTAAGATCGTATTCGGCCCTGATTGCATTTTTTAGTCGTTCGCTAATCCACTGTTTGCTGAGCCAAACAATTATCGCCGAGGCGCTGAAGCCCACGAAGGAAGAAGTAATGACTTGTAGGATGAAATCTGATTGCATTTCCTGCCTCTTTTTTGGTCAAATTGTTGCCATGAACTCTACCTCCAATATTTCTTGCCGAACTGTAGAGAGCGATTATTCGTCAAAACTATGGGACAACCGGCAACCCAAGCTCCTTAAGAAATTCATTATGTTTATCTCTAGTGGTTTTGATGGTTTTTTCCAATTCGACAAGCTGACCATTGACCTTGAGCAGATCAATTTCCTCATCAGCAACGGCGGTGCTTACATAGCGGGAGATATTAAGGTTGTAATCCTGTTTAGTAATCTCCTCCAACGACACACGCTTGGAATAACGCGGCTCTTCTTTGCGGAACTGATAAGTCTCGACAATCTTATTAATATCGTCGTCTCTTAGCTTATTCTGCCGCTTTCCTTTCTCGAAATGCTCGCTGGCATTGATGATGAGCACATCATCTGGCTTTTTGCATTTCTTCAGCACCAGAATACAAACAGGAATACCCGTGGAATAAAACAGATTGACGGGCAAGCCAATCACAGTATCTATATGCCCATCTTCCAGCAGCTTGCGGCGAATACGTTCTTCCGCGCCACCACGGAACAGCACGCCATGGGGCAGAATAATTGCCATTGTGCCTTCGGGCTTCAAGAAGTTAAGGCCATGCAGCAAGAAGGCAAAATCAGCCGCTGACTTTGGCGCGAGGCCATGACTCTTGAAGCGAACATCATCGCCCGTCGCATCAGTTGGCTCCCAACGCAGACTGAAGGGCGGATTGGCGACAATAGCATCAAAATAAGGCTTCTTGGCCGGATTTGCCTCGCGCAACATATCCCAGTCGTTGGAGAGGGTATCGCCATGATAAATCTCGAACTCGGTATCCTTTACCCCGTGCAGTAGCATATTCATGCGGGCGAGGTTGTAGGTGGTAATGTTTTTTTCTTGCCCGTAAATCCTGCCAACCGACGCGCTATGTTTTCTCAGTTGGTTGCGGACGTTCAACAGCAATGAGCCGGAGCCACAAGCAAAGTCGAAAACGCTTTCCAGTTTCTTTTTAACGCCTGTCTTCGGCTCCTGACTGTCCAGCGTCACAATGCGCGATAGGATGGTTGAAACCTGCTGTGGCGTATAAAACTCGCCAGCCTTTTTGCCAGACCCAGCAGCAAATTCACCGATCAGATATTCATAGGCATCGCCCAGCACATCTTCGTCGGTCGAGAATTGCTGCAATCCATTATTAATCTCGGTTACAATTGTGCATAGTTTGGCGTTACGAGCCGTATAGTCCTTGCCTAGCTTATCCGAACTCAGGTTGATCTCAGAGAACAGCCCCTGAAACGTGGTATCAAAAGATTCCGTCTCAATAAACTTGAAGCCCGCTTGCAACGTTTTCAGCAAATCGCTGCTTTGCACTTTTGCCAACTGGGCAATGCTGCCCCAAAGATGCTCTGGCTTGACCACGTAATGCACCTTGCGGCGCATCTGCTCCTCAAACTTGGCCGTATCTTTAGGGTTAGCCTTATACCACAGCGACAGTGGCGTGACGTCGGGTCGCCCCTGCGTAGCGGGATAATCTCTCCCCAACTCTTTTTTTGCCGCGGCTTCATAATTGTCTGAGAGATAGCGCAAGAATAGAAATGACAGCATATAATCGCGGAAATCATCTGCATTCATCGCGCCGCGCAGCTGGTCAGCGATAGCCCAAAGGATTTTACCCAGCGCCTTTTGGTCTTGTTCGGTCATGCCGCCACCTCTGTGTGTAATTTGAAATTATATTTTGATTTGAGCTTATTAAACACATCTTTAAAAAGTTCCGTGTTATCAAAGTTCATTACTTCCGTTTGATACTGATAAACTTTTTGGTGAGAGAGAGCGTTGATGATGCGAGTCACTTGCTCAGTGTCCTCGATCCCTATCTGGTTAAGCACATACCCAAATTGTCCAACCCCTAAGAACGAAGCAATATTCTCAAGGATTTGCCGCAATAGCGCGAAATGAAATGTATAAAGCTGTTCTGTTTGAGCTTTTTCCAGCGTTTGCAACAAGTGCAAATGATACAGAAAAACATCGTTCTTTGGGCTTTCAAGCGTCAAATCACCCGACTTCTGGCCCAGGATAAAAAGTTTGGTTACTTTTTTATACGCTTCACTTTTCTCGCCCTTTGTCAGCCAATCTGCAAGAATTGAAAAAAAGCCAATATGATGGGTGGTGATGATAAACTTTCTGTTTTTGTAGTGCGTTTCAATCAAGTCATAAAGGGTTGATGCTGTAACAAATATATTGTGATCATCTAAACTGGAAACAGGATCATCGATAAAGAAGTGGCTGGATTGCTGGTCTGCCCAGCCTTCCACTTCAAACATCGCTAAAAACAAGCACCAAATGAAAATACGTTCCTCGCCTCTGGATATTTTTATTGGCGTCTCTCTCTTTGTATCTTCTAACGTATAGAAGGAAATAGATGTAATTTCTGGAGGAGAGTTTGAAAATTCAAATGCGAAATCATATTTGGGTTTGAACCTCATCAACTCTAGGTAAACATCCTCCTCGGTGAACGAAGAATGAAGCCTGTTTAGGCTAGTTGGGTTTACAACTAGCCTCATATTTGCCTCGTTATTTTCGGTATCGTTATCCCAAACAAAAATATCTTCGCTAAACGCATTATAATAAACGCCAGCATGTTTGCCACTTGTATCTTTTGTGGCGTCTTTGTAAGCAACGGAGAGACGGGTTTTGCCCGTGGCGTTGAAGGCATAGATCAGGATGATCTTTTCAGAGGCATCCTTCAGCTGGGTTGCAATTTTGGCGAGTTCCATGTCTATTTCACCACCTCAGGAACAGGGAAAAGTTGCCGCATCAACCCGCGCTTGTGCGCCTTTAGCGCCTCGACCCTCTGCGCTTGCACTGCGATCAGCTCATCGACTAATGATAAGCAGTCAGCAATCTTGCGTTGCTCGTCTTCGGTTGGGGGCAGAGGAATTTTGAATGAACGAATTTGCACAAAATTCAATCCTTGCCTATTCCCGCCAGCTTGGAAACTGTCAATTTGCTTCTGACCGCGTTTTGAAATTAGAAATTGGTTTAGTAGGGTTGGATTCAACTCGCCCTGTTTAACTCGAATAATGCAAACGTGCTGATTAACATTGCCCCCGGCAATACGCGAGTCTGCGACTGCGCTTCGACCAATGGATGCGCCAGTAATGTTAAGAAGAACATCGGATATTTTAATTTCGGTGGAGTTAAAGGATCGGTGTGTTTGTTCGTCAATAAATGCCACGTCACTCAAGAGAAGTTTGCCCCAGCCGACATTTTGACTTCGAACAAATGGACGTCCTTCTGTTTTGTAGTTTGTGTCACCACCCGTTGGAGTGATGCCGCTGCCGACTTTGGTTGCCATCGTCCCGAGTTCACGCTCTCCCCACACTTGTGCATTGCGGAATTCGGGAAAGCGGAGTTTGGGCGTGGTTTCGCCTTCGGCGGGGAAGAGGAGCTGCATCAGCCCCTTTTTGTGTGCCTCGAGCGTTTCGACCTTTAATGCCTGTGCCGCAATCAGTTCATCGAGGGAAGAGAATAAATCAGCGATGCGTTGTTG
Organism: Alphaproteobacteria bacterium; assembly: GCA_013286365.1. Classification (GTDB taxonomy): domain Bacteria; phylum Pseudomonadota; class Alphaproteobacteria; order UBA9219; family UBA9219; genus JABDFY01. The sequence goes on along the minus strand of JABDFY010000005.1, from coordinate 69,882 downwards.
TTCGGGAAGCCTTGGAAGCCTAATTCTTATGTCACCAAAAGCTGATTTGTTTATAATTGGAACTGCATGATTGCCCGCGATGTTGGCAATATGCTTTGAGTGCAACTCCATAAGAGAATACACAAACCCGTGTGAATAGTCAGCGTTGGGGACAATTGAATTGATTTGTTGGTTAGTTGCACATTCTACTTTGTTCTGAGCAACCTTCCCTATCGTAGAGCCGATGCATACAAATAGAGTACTATTTTCTTTGACGTGGCGAGTTTCTGCAAACCCCTTATCCGATAGAGTTGTTTTTGTGATTTCAATATATCGGTTGTCGCTAATGTCAGCTGGCGATACGAAATGCCATTTACCCCCATAGTATTGAGATTGACTGGTGCTGGGTGTGTTGCCTGTAATAACATCGCCAATATCGCTTATATATTTCTCTTCCCACTCCGGCGCATTGCGGAATTCGGGGAAGCGCAGCTTGGGCACCAGTGCAGACTTGACCACATTTGTCTCGGCTGTAGCTTTCGCCTTGTTACTCATAAGCGGCCAACCCTGAAATTGCGCGGCCATTGGCAAGCTTTTTAAGCAAAGGGACAAGTTTTGCCATCAGAGCCAACTCTTTATCGGTGCGGTCTTTCCAGCCCAAGTCTTGCACGGCGAAGAGGTCACTCAACTGTTCACCATCAAAAATCAGGCGCGCAAGGATATTATTGACAAAGGTTTGCAGTGCCGTTTGCTCCAACCCATACTCGTTGGCGATGATGGCCAATGCCTGCTCACTCTTCTCAGCCTTGAAACGCTCATAACCCTGCATGACCTGTTTTTCATCCAACCCTTCGCCCATCTTGAGGGTGTTGATGTAAGCGGCAATATCATCCCGCTCATCAATAAACTTGGCATCGGACTGGATGAGGTTGATAAGCTGGTCACGGCTCATGCGCTGCTTGGTGCCCGGCTTTTCCTGCGAATAGCGGGCGATGAGGCCCATGATGTAATCGTAATCAATAACGGCGGAGGCAAAGAGTACAAATTCGAAATCGAGCTGTTGTACCTCTTCGGCTGCTTTGTCTTGCAGTTTGTCCTGCTTTTCTTTCAGACGCTGCGCCGTTTCGAGATAGACGCCCCTGAATGCCTGCAACTGATCGGCGGGGATTATGTTTTCGATGGTGGCATCAATGTCCGGCGTTTTGTCTGTGTACTGGTTAAGCTGGGTCGTGAGCTTTTGCACATCCTTGAACCGCTCGATAAACAGGCTGCGGGCCGCATCACCTTTCAAATTCGACACTTCTTCCGGCGCGCAGTTTATCCCTTGCGATTGCATGAAGAGGTCAAGTTTCTTCACCGCTTCTTGCAGCTTGGTGACAACCTTGGGTGCGGCCTCAACCAGCCAGATTTCCTTGGCCTTTTCCGTCTGCTCGCCCGAGAACAAAGCAATGGCATCGTTCACGGCATCTTGCTGTTGGCGGAAGTCAAGAATATTGCCATAGGGCTTGGTATCGTTCAGCACGCGGTTGGTGCGCGAGAAGGCCTGAATAAGGCCGTGATACTTCAAATTTTTATCGACATAGAGGGTGTTGAGGTATTTGGAGTCGAACCCCGTAAGCAACATATCCACCACGATGGTAAGATCGACCTTCCGGTTATTGGGATCGTTGCGCTTTTCCGGCGGTAGATCGCGCAGAGGATATTGCTGATCCTTAATGCGCTTCTGTACATCCTTATAATAGAGATCAAACTCGCCGATTGTGTGATTGGTGCCATAGGTGGCGTTATAATCGGCAATAATAGCTTTAAGCGCGGCCTTTTTCTTCTCCGGCTCAACTTGGTTATCGGCGCGTTCGGTCGGTAGGTCTTCTTGAATTTGCTGAACGTCCGTGTCTCCATCGGCTGGAGGCGAGAAGACGCAAGCTATGCTCAACGGTTTAAAGGCAGGATCGGCAGCCTGCTTATCGGCCTGAATAGCCTTGAACAAGCCGTAATACTCAATCGCATCAGGAATTGAGGCAGTCGCCAACACAGCATTGAATTTGCGACCAGCCGTAGCGGCATCATGCTTACCGAGCATGGCCTCGACAATCGCCTTCTTGGCCAGAGTCTCGCCCTTCTTAGGCTTGTCTTTGCCATCGGGTTTGAAATAGTCGATATGGAAGCGCAGCACATTGCGATCTTCAATCGCGTGCGTGATGGTGTAGGCATGCAACTGGCGCTGAAAAATGTCTTCCGTGGTCTTGTGCGAAGCAGTCTCGCCCTCAATTTGCGTGTAAGTGGCATTCTCTGGAAAAATAGGCGTGCCGGTAAAGCCGAATAGCTGAGCGTTGGGAAAGAATTCTTTAATTGCGTTGTGGTTGTCGCCGAATTGTGAGCGGTGGCATTCGTCGAAAATAAAGACAATACGCTGATCGCGGAGCGGTTCTAATTGCTCTTTGTAGTTCTTCTTATGCGCAGGATCGAGCGCGATACCCAACTTCTGTATCGTAGTGACAATGACTTTATCTGCATAGTCATCGGATAAGAGTCGTTTTACCAGACTGCCGGTGTTTGTGTTTTCCTCCACGCAACCTTCTTGGAAACGATTGAATTCTTCCCGCGTTTGTCGGTCGAGGTCTTTACGGTCAACCACAAACAAGCATTTGCTGATATTTGGGTTATCTTTCAGCAGCGTCGAAGTCTTAAACGAAGTTAGCGTCTTGCCGCTGCCAGTGGTGTGCCAAATATAGCCGTTGCCGCAGTTTTGCTGAATGCATTCCACAATCGCCTTCACAGCATAAATTTGATACGGACGCATCATGAGCAGCTTCTGCTCGCTTGCCACCAGAACCATATAGCGGCTGATCATCTGCCCTAAAGTGCATTTGGCCAGAAAAGTCTCGGCAAAGCTGTCGAGATGAGTGATTTTCTTGTTGTCCGACGAGGCGTACTGATAGACCGGCAAAAAGCGTTCATCCGCATCAAAGCTGAAGTGGCGGTTATTGTTATTAGCAAAATAGTAGGTATCACTGCGATTACTGACGATAAACAGCTGCATAAAGCAGAGCAGCGTTTTGGTGTAACCATTGCCGGGGTCGTTTTTATAATCGACGATCTGCTGCATAGCGCGGCGCGGGCTTATACCAAGAGTCTTTAGCTCAATCTGTGCAACAGGAACGCCGTTAATAAGCAGCAGTACATCGTAGCGATGATGACTATTATTCGTGTTCATCCGCAGCTGATTGACTACTTCAAAGGTGTTTTTGCACCAGTCCTTAATATTAACGAGCGTGTAGTGCAAAGGAGTGCCGTCTTCGCGGTCAAATGTATTCTGCTCGCGCAATACCTTTGCTGCCGTGAAAACGTCTGGCGTAATAATACTGTCGAGAAGGCGAGAAAATTCGCTGTCTGAAAGTTTAACCCGATTTAATTCCTCAAACTTATCCCTGAAATTCTGCTCCAAAGTGGCTCGATCCCGAATGTCCGGACGATAGGCATATTTTAGCTCGCACAGCTTCTTGATAAGACTTTGTTCGATTTCTTGTTCTATCATTCGAAGATCACGATCAGACAAACTTGGTGAGAACCCCAGAGTCATCTCTGAATGAATCAGGCTTTTTTGCCCGACTCATAAATGAGACTCGCATCCGAAACTATAACCACATATTCGGAAAAATCTAAGCGCAATTAGGGGGATAGATAATTTATTAAGGCCAATGTCATAGCTTGCGTTCAGCGGCTATCGGCGACCACTGCTCTGACTAATTCCAGCAGCCCCGTCACATGGTCAAATGAGTTTCGGTAGGTCGGAATTGAACACGAAATTCTGGGGCTGACTTCATGTTTGTAATCTTTTGCATGACCAACAATTTATTAGCGTATTGGGGGAACCTTTAGTGCGGCGATTATGGATGCATCTATTGGCAACTCTTTTACCATTCTGCATAAATGCTGTTGCATATGATTGGGTGGCAAATTCGCTGCTTTATTCACTTCCTTTGGAGATGGTTGTGCCGGGGTTGGCGTGACACTCTCAGGGCCATCGTTTTCTGGGTTCTCAAGGCTTAGCGGGCTAAAAAGATCGGGAGCAACAGCATCGCGCCCAGTCAAAGGCAATCCTAAATCAAAAAGCTTGCGCAACGTTGAAATGATCGAGGTGTGATCGAAAGGATAAGGCGGTCCCTCATGTGGCAACCCCATTTCTGCTGAACGAACAATGCTGCCAGGAGGTATATAGGGTGAAACTATGACAGCAGGAACGCGGACTCCGTAACGATCAAAGGCAAATCCGTCTTTCGGCGCACCTGTATCTGGCGGAACAGCGCGAGGCGGTGGCATATGGTCATAGCAACCACCATGTTCGTCGTAAGTTATAACTAAAAGTGTCTTCTTCCAAGTTGGCGCACTGCGAACGGCATTGTAAACGCTAGCGATCAATTGTTCTCCATACACAACATTATGTGGCGGGTGCTCATCATTAGGAAGAAGGCCCAAAACACTATCCGTAAAATAACGGGGCTCGATGAAGCTATAATTCGGCAAGACTCCATCACGAGCATTATCGATAAATTCGTCGAACGGATGAAAATGAAATGGCGGCTCTATGATATCTTCAAGCGTTAAAGTCTGTGGAATATCGTGAAAATAGATGCGCCAGTTTTTTCCATTGTCCTGAAGACGTCGAAAAATTGTTTCCCTGCCATAAGGCAGACTGAAGTCACCATTGTTGACGCGGCCATCGCATGTTCCGCTGTGCACAAAGAAACGGTTTGGCCAAGTCTGGCATGGCGCAGAAGCATGCCACTGGTCGCTTACACCAAAGGCTTTGGCTAGCTGGCTGATAACCGGCACCTGTCGTAGGGTAAAATAATGCATTACCGCCATCGGATCGCCGGGAATCTGTTGCCGCATGTAATTGTCTATAAAACCGTTCATTGATGGTGGGTTATTACTGTTTGGTAGATTATCCAAACCGAATAGTTGGACATTCATATCAACAAAAAGTTCACCAGGATCAGGGTCGGGTATGCAAACCGATGCTGGCCCCATGCTGTCATCGTTCCAAACCGGGTATTCCGTAACCTTACTATCCGGCTGATGGTATGGGTTTAGATAATGGGCAGTTGGATTTGGGCCTAGACCTTCGAAATTTGGGTTGTCAGGATAAAGGTTTCCAAGCATGCAATCGAAAGAACGATTTTCAAGCATAAGAACGACAACGTGCTCAATACCTTCTAGTGCGCCCATATCACAACCTCGATACAGCAGTAAGATCAACCAAATCTGTTATCAATATTCATTTCTAGACATGCTCGATCACAGAAGACCTCAACCACAATTCCAACATCCTTGTTGCCATAACATCATCAAAATTATACGTTAGGATATCACGCTTTAGCTTCTCCCGATCTGAAGGCGTAGCGCTCATTAGGTAGTTAGCATATTGTACGACCGACCACTGAGAACCAGAGTCACTATCTTTCCACTGGAAATTAACCAGCTTGGGATGCTTGCAGACGTATTTGAGGCCATACCCAGCAAGAGGGAGCACTAAACAATCTTTGACAGGCACTTGAATATCGTACAGTGGCGAATTGGCCCCTAATAACCAAGCAACGGTAGGATTGTCCTGCATTTCATACCGCTCTTCATAGGTTTTGATGGTCGTTCTTTCATGATTTGAAAAATGTGCCAGCAGTAGGTCGGGAAATTGGTGCCTGTAGTTTTCCACCTTGGCCAAAAATGCTTCCCATCCATCACGATCCTGACTTTCATTATCCGTCCAAATATATTCAAAATTATCTTTGTCATAAGGCGGCTTTAATAAACCCCAAAGATAAACGTGTTTTCTACCAGAGCTTGTGAGTGGATTATCTTCGATATCAAAATGCACCCAAGTTCCGGTTGGTAGCTGAACGGGTTTCAATTGATAAAACTCGTCGTTTAAATAGGCCTTTGCTTGCAGCGTAGCGCGCTGCTTTGCTTCGGGGCCTTTCAAGTAAGGTACATCTATGATTTTAGCCGGATCAGTTTCGGCTAGCATTTTGATATTTGCTATGCCCTGCGCTTCAAGGCCAGGTGCCGAGCGAGATTCAATACCATATAAAAGTGTCAACTCTCCTTTGGTTACGAACTTTGGTTTGCATACCTCAAAATAATTGCAAGCCGTACACTTGCTTTCGCTGTAACGCACTGGTGGTGGAGTAGATTGCGCCAAGATTTCACGCATACTGGCAAGGTATTTATCGACATCCTTATTAGCCTCGTCACCAATTTCAGCAATTTCTCCTGTACCAAGAAAAACAATTGCGGGAATATTATTCTGTAGTAATCGCCTGTAAATACCGAGCTGAATTTGAATTTCTTTTTTATCATCAGAGTGAGCAAGTTTTGCATCCGCAGCCTGATAGCTGCCAGACTCGTGACGAATGAGAAAATCCGGTTTGCCAATAATGTCGTCTTTAATAAAGAGGCCTTGATAGATAACTTGCGTACCCTGCGACATTAGATCTTGTGTATGCTCTTCCGATTTGGCTTCGATTAGCTGATACTGCTCTTCTAACCTGTGCTTAACCTTTTGCTCATGCTGGATGCCCAAATCCAAAATTAATTGGTCAAACTCATTGGGTTTTATGCTTTCATAGCCCATAGGCGGGTTGTTATCGAACCATGCGCGACGCACACAATGCTCCCACGATTTAGCGTCACTGGCCCTAATAAGCATGTTCATCTCTTACGACGGAGAGGTATGAATCACATCGTAAAGTCCACTGGTAGCCTTAGACAAGTAGCAATATAGAAGGCCATTATAGATTTAATCCTCCTTGCTTTGGCGCAGCCGGTTGCGAAACGAGCCCGAATTTTACCAAAGCTGGTTGTTCGCGCCTGTAGAGGTTGGAAAGCCCACGCGGTAAACCGGAATATGTATCGTTAGTATCGTATTCCGGCCAATCTTGGCTCCGCTTCCAGAAAGAGCCGCTTTCGTCTTGAAACTCATAGACGGTAAACATGGCCCTTCCGCTACGCTCAATACGCAATCGCCACAAATGGTTGCTAACCTGCATGGGCGGACTGACATAGAGTGTTTGGTAATCGGTAACGGTCTTTTCTTCCTGCTTTATATCTGCTGTGATATTTGGTTGCTTTGATTTCAAGAACTCAACGGCACGGCTGGCATGGGCCGAAGCCGTAAAGATAAGTTTCTTATCATTCTTCAGTGCCTCCAGCCAATCGGCGATATAGGCAGCGTGGTCTTCGCGCACTTCCGGCGTTATGCCTAAATCGGCACATAGGAAGGCCGACCCGATTTCAGCTACAAGCTCTTCCTTGGCATAACCTTCATCGCCATACACGACAGAACCAAATTTTCTATCCAGGCGGCTATTGTGAGCCGTCCAGTGGGTAGTTTCATGGGCGAGTGTTGCATAGTAACTTTCGGCATCCTTGAAGGCGTCGATAAACGGCATTTGGATGTAGTCGGAATTTTCCACATAATATGCTTCACATCCGCCATGACGAACTTCGGCACCAGTATTTTTGATATAGTGATCAACATTTTCCAGGCGTCCAACCGCCGGTAATGCGCTTGGCTGAGGTTCCGGTTTTGGTAAAAACTTTTCAGGTAAACCATCAATCTGCTCGACATTGAATACATGGTAGCCGCGCAAGAAAGAGATTTGCCTTTCAATGTCCTCGCCTGTTCTAGCGTCGGTTTCTGTCTTTGAAGCTGAGCTGGCATAAACAACGTAAGCCGACTTTTCGCCCTTTCGGACATTTGCCCCATATTCTATGGCTTGTTTGAATGTCATCCATGTAGGGTTGCGATAGCCTTGCTTGCAGGCTCTCATCCATAAGAGAAGAACATTTGCGCCATTGTAAGGCTCGCCAGTATGACGCCTGGGCCGTGTTACCGGCCCTGCTCCACCAACCCACGGTCTTTGCCATGGCATGACGCCCTGCTCAAGATCGGCAATAATCTCTGCTGTAACACGGTCATATACGTTTAAATATGAGGCCTCCATTACATTTCTCCATGTAAAAAAACCCGTTGCGGGCAATGCCGAACGGGTTAAGTGGAAAATTATGATTTATCTTTATGGAATAAGGCTGCGGATGTTTAGCTGGGTCGTCGCCTTACTGCTTGTTATGCGACGAGCCACGAGTGAGAATGCTACGTAATATATCGCCGTAGTTTGCTCAGCCGGTGAGATGCGGCGTAATTCATTAGGCCAATGCGGCCTTCTGAGTTACACGGGCACTCGAATAAGAAGTGTTCAGCGCCTGTAAAACCGCATCTCCCATTGCCTTGGTGCCTATAGGCTTTTTGCCTGGGGCTGCAATATCAGCAGTACGGATTCCAGCATCGAGAACCGAGCGAACCCCAGTTTCAATCATGGCCGCTTCTTCAGTCCAGCCGAACGAGTAACGGAACATCATTGCCGCGCTTAAAATACTCGCTAGAGGATTAGCTATATTCTTACCTGCTATATCAGGTGCCGAGCCATGCGCCGGTTCGTACATAGCTTTGCGCTGGCCCTTGGTATCAGCTGCCCCAAGAGAGGCTGAGGGCAACATTCCAATTGAGCCCGTTAGCATTGCGGCTTCGTCCGATAGAATATCCCCAAACAGATTATCTGTAAGGAGAACATCAAACTGTTTCGGGTTACCCATTAGTTGCATGGCGCATGTATCGGCATATATATACGAAAGTTCGACATCGCTATATTCAGCCTCGTGAAGCTTAGCGACTTCCTCACGCCATAGCAGCCCGCTTACCATGACATTGCTCTTATCGCATAAGCAGACCTTATTACTGCGTTGACGGGCCTGTTCGAACGCAACACGTGCAATACGGTGAATCTCAGAAGTTGTATAAACTTGTGTATTTACACCGCGTCTTTGACCATTTCCGATATCGGTAATGCCGCTTGGCTCCCCAAAATAAACCCCGCCTATCAGCTCCCGAACTATCAAGAGATCGAGACCGCGTATGATTTCAGGCTTTACAGGGGAACTATCGAGCAACGCATCAAAAGCAAGTGCGGGTCGCAAATTGGCAAAAAGATTTAACTCTTTACGTAATGCCAGTAATGCCGCTTCGGGTCTTTTATCGTAACCAACATTCTTCCATTTAGGGCCCCCAACCGCACCAAGCAGAACCGCATCAGCCGCCTGAGCAGCCGCCAAGGTAGTGCTTGCCAGTGGCACACCATGACGGTCATAAGCAACGCCGCCAACGAGGTCTTCACTCATCTCGAGCGGCAAGCCATACTTTTCATTAAACCAATCAAGCACACGGCGTACTTCCGCCATTACTTCGGGGCCAATGCCATCGCCGGGCAGAAGGAGTATTTTTTTGGTCATTTAATTCTGGCAGTATTTAAAGGATTGGCGCTCTTGCGCCTGGACGACCTATAGAAGTCAAAGCAGCTAAAAAGTTGGGTGATAAATCTAGTTTCTCGTTAGCTCCTTTTGTAAAAAGCGCACTTCCAACGAGATAATGGCTGTCCGAACAAAATGCTCTTCCGGCTTCTCTCATTTTGAGAATTCTTTCTTTAACGAAATCTTGATTGCTATAAACGCCGAATTCCAAAGGCACGACCATAAAATCAGATATTCTATATCCTCTTTGTTGGGCATATTTAATCAAAGCAACTGGATTTGAGTAACTCGATACCTCAAGAAAGACGTTTAGATAACCGCTTGATAATAACTGTTCACTTACATGGGTTCCTTCTTTCCCGCCGCATAAATCTGAAAGAATAAGTCGTTTTCTGTCTGCTTCTATGCAAGGGAGATAGGGCGGATTTGCTATCAAATAGTCGGATTGCGAGTGCTTACTCTCAAAGAATGATGCGGTGTGAACAACATATCTTTGAGCGAGTCCGCTTTCTTCAATATGCCGTTTTGCTGTTTCGGAAGCGTCTGGATTTATTTCATATCCGTGAACGATGCCTGAAAATCTTGAATTTCGGATAGCCTGTATAACGGGCTCACCTGTGCCTGAACCAAATTCGTCTATATTCGGACTAGAATGACCATTGCGAAGTCTGCTGAAGACCAGATGTTCTAAAGCAATGGCGTATCGCTGTGATTCCTCTGGACAATTGAATTCTCTCTCAAAATCAGCCGCTTCGACGGCCACGGATACGGCAGTTGCATAGTCATAAGGGGCGTCTCGCAGAACTTGTAAGGCGGTCATTTACTTCTTCCTGGCAGTTTGTGGTGACTTTGCGTTTTGCGATACATCGGGTTCACGTGACAAATTCCACATGGCTTCAAATTGCTTGCGATAGGCATTTGTTATAGCCGGAAACTTGTGCAAAACGATTGTCGGGGCCGGTACAGTTTGGAAATTCATAATCGCTAGACACTCACCATATATGTAGAAAGGCACGGCGGCGAAGAGTTCCTTAGATATCCAGCGATAATGGTTGTAATCGGAGGCAACAAAATTTGTGTCTCCTTCGCAGATAATCGCCAGAACTTTAATGTCTTTTCTCTCTTTCACTAATTCAGTCATGCGTTTTCTGTGAGCATTCGAAAATTCAACACCCATGGCCCAGAATAGATTCTCGTCAATACCAAGCTGCATAATCGTTCCGCCATGTTTTTTGGCGTATTCGTAAACGCCGTCAAAAAACCGTTGAAGACCTTCTTGACCGATTAAAACTTCAATGCCTTGGGGTTTCATACGAACGCCGGAATTTTCCGTAAACTCAACGCCGTTCTCATCAAAGACGCGTATAATGTCGGCAATAGTGCCTTCGCGCGGTTGCACGGCATCGGATTCGATTTTATTAATCGTATCGCGTGTCAGCCCCGCTTTTTCAGCCAACACGGCACCCGACCATCGAAGCAGACCGCGTGCTGCGCCTATTTGACGTCCAATGGACATACCGACTCCTTAACTTGCTTTCTTACGGGTTATTACTCCGAGTGAATACATACGTCATGTTTATTTTATACATTGTTAAACATAGTATGGGTAACAACATGCATTTATCAGGTATTATGCATGGTTTGTCCATACATATTTAATAGATTGAATAATTATGATCGTAAAAATGCATGTTTTATCATTGCTTTCAACAATTTTAGTCGCTATATTCCCTTCACAATATCGATAGTTACCCATTTTTGAGAGCTAAAAATAAGAGAATCAAGCGTTTAGCGCATATTTCGAACGGAAAGCACATTCAGTCGCACGAGCATTTAGGAGCACACACATGCTGGAATTTGAAAAATTTGTAGCTCGCCATGGCGAAAGCTGGGTTCAAGACATCGTCGAGCGAATTGAGCGCAGCGAGGGTATTCGTTACAACATGGCTATTCCTTTAGAGGAACGCTGGGCCGTTCTAATGCAAGACAACTTGCAACAGCAATACGCAGCGGCCTGAGAAAAAGCGTCATGGATCAATTAACTTACAATGATCTCGTCAGGCGTTTTGGCAGCAATCAGGCATTTGATCTGCTTCTGACCATAGAAAAGCTCGCCAGGATAAAAGATTACATCACTCATATGGATGAAGAGACTCGCTTAAAACGGGCGCTTGAAGCTTTAAACAATGTCAATTTAGCCGTACAAACCCTTGAAGAATATATATCAGATGTACCCAGTACGCTCAGGACAAATTAAAGCAGCAAGAGCGCTTCTTGATTGGTCGCAGGATGATTTAGCGACCATATCAGGCTTGTCCGTCACGACTGTCCGCAATATGGAGTCGGGCGGTATGTCACCGCGCAGCACAACAGCCAACGAAATTCGCAAAGCAATCGAAAATGCCGGATTGGAGTTTATCGAACCAGAAGGCATAAGACGCCGCTTAGATGAGGTCAAAGTTTATCAGGGGCCGGACAGTTGTGACTTGTTCTTTGAAGATGTGTTCCAGACTATCAAGGAAGATGGCAATGAAGTCATTGCTTTATTCAAGTCGCCAGAAATAATGCAACAATTATGTCTGGCAGCTCACGACAGCTTTGAGCAATTAGGTGAGTTTTCTTCCATTAAATGCCTCTTGTCCTCTGTTCCAGAACGCTCATTGCTTGTTCCACAGCTGCAACTCCGGATAATTCCGAAACAACATATTGGCCCCATTTCATTTTTCACGTACGGCGGCAAACACGCAATCATTATGGAGCAGGTCAATTCAACCTTTAAATTCGTTGTATTTGACATGTCGAGCCTAGCGCAAGCTTACAGAAGCAATTTCTTTTTACTTTGGGATACTGCTTCTCCATTTCATTTATAGGCAGGCAACACTTTTTTTGACCATGAATATATTTTACATGGATCGCTCAACGATAATTGAGGAGTAAAGAGCAAGAAAGCGTGGTGGGAACAAACAACTTCACTTGTTTTGGATGAATCCATCATCCGCGCTTGCTCAAACCTCCAAATACTCTTGTTGCTTTGATTGATTGAATATGGGCATTTGCCGCAAGACGAAAACAGGCAATGAAATTTACTGCAGGATTTCTATTACATGAAAATTGTCGCTATGGCCAACAATGACCATGTAGAAAAACTTGAGCCGCGCCTTCTACGTATGGCGACAGTCATCGCTGAAATCATCGAAGACAAAGGTGGTTGTCTTCCGCACGACCTTGAAGCCCGTGGTTTCACCCGCGATGAGATCAACCAACGTTGGTCAAAAGCAAAAGAGGCATCGGCAGCGCTCATAATGGATGCTCCAGGCAAAGAGAGCATGAAAAGAGCGGCGAAATGACAAGAACAAACAAAAAGACTAAGCGCGTTGCGCACAATGCACCTGTCCAATCTACGTCGCCACGCTGGATTTGCCATCACCATGCAAGTGGTTCTGATATTGAAGCCTATGTAGAGAAGAATAACCGATTAGAGGTCATCGCAGAAACACATCAAACGGAATTTGTGGATGCTCATGCCAACGCAGAACTTATTGTCAGTGCTGTAAACGATTATGAAAAGCACCAAAAACTTATTGCTGACCTGACTAATGCCTTAGAGCTCTGCCTCAATAGTAAGGGTCTTTCTTGGGAGGCCGAACAGGAAACAGGGGTCGTACTTGCTAGGGCGCATAGGGTCGTATTGGGAGAAAAATAGCCGATGCATTGTCTCCTGAATCCAATGGCTTATTACTGTTTATCGGCAAACAAAGGCCTATCATTTAACAAAATTTGGTTTGTTCTATGTCCGTTCTGATGACAATAAAGGCGCAAAGGCATATGATGTTTGCGGCTCATAACTATATTCTCTGCGAATTTATTCTCCGCGCCTTGCCCACTGAGGACCCGAAGCTGGACAAAACAAGGTAAACAAAGAGAAGTGAAATGAAACTATCTAAACTTTATCTTTCAAAGATTATTTTTCTCATATCGTGCGTTTGCCTACTGGGATCGCATCCAGTCTATGCAGAAGCCGACTCGGTTTCAGAAAAATACATTGTTTACACCCCGTCAGTAGAAACACATTTAGTTACCATTCACATCAATGGTGCAGTACTTAATATTCCAAGAAATTATCTTGAAACAGCAATCTATAGTTCCGACGGTACGGTGTTCTTTCAAGCAGTAATACACTTCCCCGACTTCAATGGAGCGACCGAGAAGACAATAGATGAGTTTGTCTACCGCAAACGCTGGCATTCACCAAACATTATAGAACTAAAAAGCACTAAATTATTTTCGCACGCGTCTTATATCGCCGATAATGTTATTGCAGCAGAAAAAGGTATTTCCGAACATGATAAACGTTATGGGCTGTTTATTTCAAAACATTACACTCTTAGCGGTGCCGAAGATATTTATTATATAGCTGACGGTACTACGAAGGAAAACATCGCTGTCGAATGCGCGAAGGAGAAAGATCCTGCAGCCAGAAGGTGTCAAACTTATTTTGATTTAACACCAGGAGTTACTCTGCTGTGCGATTTTAATGACTCCCTAATGCCTCATTGGGAGGATATTCGGGCAAACATCAGTCAATTCATAAAATCAATTAAAGCTGGTGGTTAATATGCAAATATCAGCAAATACGCTCTTATTACTTAATCAACTCAGGAATAATCCTAATCTTCCTAATTATGCGGTTGGATATAATGCGGTGCTTCAAGACTTGAAGACACAAAACCCAAACCCAAGCCCTGCTGACCAGCAGATATTAAATTGGATAAGCATCGCTTATGACGTAAATTCGGGGGCTTCAACATTTGATGCTGTCGCTATTCGCGCCGTTAACCAAGCTGCTGTCCTTGATCAACTTGGTGAAATAATCAACCTCTTTGGCCCCCAAGAACAGAACTCATCCAATAGTATAGCAAAAGCATTTTTTACGGATATAATTAACGGAAACGGAGTAATTCCAGATTTTCAACAAATTCAAAGTGTCGATGCACAAAAAGGTGTCACCGCACTAGGGGTTGCACAGTACTCTTGGGCAGGCGCAGCTCCTGGCATTGCAACTGGCTTTTCCGATACCTCGTTTTATGACCAGCTTACGCCTGCTGAACAAGGGCTGGCCGATGCTTATCACCTCATCGCACTTTCAACAACTCAAGACTATTTTTCCGCGTTACTTTTGCGTGGTTATACACAAAATCAAGCTGACGCATTTGCTACCGATAGCGTTAGCATCACTTATACCCATGTACTTGGATTACAGGAAGATTCGTTGGCGGGAGCATTTCATACAGCTCTCACTGCCGCACAAAACAACCTTCAAGAACTTGATCAGTACATTCAACAGGAAGGTATTACTTTACAACAGTTTCTCTTGGGCCCGACAAACCCTCAACAAATCGATTTCAAAGATTACTTAGCGCAACCAAGTAGTGCGAGCATTTATAATCTTGCGCCAGGCGTAAGTTTGGATCTTGCCGCTGACGGCAGCAATGCGGCATCGGCAATTTTAAATGTCCAAGATTTTCTAAATCCTAGCTCCAATTATATTGAGCAAACTAATGCTAGTGGCGGCACATTATCAGCCAACAAGGAAGTTGTAGGTTTCGGAAAAAATGATGAGCCTGTCGTCACTCCGTTGACTGGTGGCGGCGTTTCTGCCGCTTTCACCAATCCAACGTCCGACACTACCAGCGTCTTGTCTATACCCAGTGCCAGCTCTGAGATGACATTTCTATCGGGCGGTAATTATTTCGTCATTCCTGATGGCGCATCACCTGTTATTAGCAATAGCGGCCCGGATATCACTTTATCGGACTTCTCAACGGCAGGATCGACGCCACAAATTCTGATTGATCCGACTTCTAATAATGCGTGGCTCGTTCTCACGGGAGGACAAGGATTAGTGAACGTTCCACTTAATGCATCTAGCCCCAATTCAACCTTCAATATCACAAATTCATCGGATGGTACGACCGTCGCCATTAATAATGCTGCTGGCCAGAATGTCGGCGGTGTACAGGTCAGTAGTTCAGGCAATTCTTATGCTACCTATAATACTAATGCCGATGGCACCAACTCCATAAAGGTCGTCAATACCAACAATGGTATCTTAACCCAGCAAACCACAACCACGGCAGACGGCACCTCAGTTTCATATTACGACCCCATTACAGGGGCCTTTCTGATCAAGCTTGATTTCAGCAATTCAGACGGTCTTCAATTGCCCTCCCTCGGCTCCAGCTTGGATGGCAATCCTGCTGAATCGACAATATTGGGAGGATATATAGCTAATGCCGTAGCAGGGATTATTGTCTCTGACTTCGCTTTCGCACATAACATTCCGGCCTCCGTCGTCAGCCAGGCTTTTATCAAAGCGGGCATTGATGCAGCCGAACAGGCCATTACGCCCACGGCTAACCCGCCAGATTTTGCGACTGATGTTGCAGCCTCGATCAGTAACATGGCGAGCGGCATTCTAGGCTCTATTGCCGGTGCCGATCTTGCCAAACTGACGGGGTTTATCCCAACTCAGCTTGGCTCTCTCGTTGGTGCTGCTGCATTTCAGGCAACGGCTCAACAGCTCTCGGCCTATATAGTAACCAGCCAACTGGCTGACACAGCGCTAGCCCAATCAACGCTAGAGCAATTTGGGATCACGAATGTTTCATCGGCGAACGCTTTGCCTGATGCTACTACGTTTGGAGATACCTTCGGCACTAGCTTCGAGACGGCAGGCCTGGATATAGCGGTATCAATGGTCATCAATGAAATTATTCCAAGCAATAACACAGCAGCGGAAGTCGGAGGATCTCTGGGTGCGGCAATAGGGTCATACTGGGGGCCAATTGCTTCAGCAGTAGGCGAGGCCATAGGAACCTTGGCTGGTGATGCTCTTAATGCCTTCGAAAATTTCATTGGCGGCGGCAGTGTACCAACGGTTGGGCCAAACGCCGTAGCCCAAGTTGGTATTAACGCCGAAAACGTATCAATTGAATTTAAAGAAACTTTTGACAACGGCGGCAATGTAGGTGGTCCCAATAGTGATCTACAGACCGCCATAAACATGGGTAACGACTTTACGACTATGTTTAACGACATCATTAAGTCTACCGGTGGAACAGTAATAGGCTGGGGGCCTTCATCGGTCTATTCGTTTGGCGTTTTCAAAGACAAATTATTTTTTGCACCTGGAGATATAGCGCCAGGTTATGCCCCGCCCCAAGATGCCGGTTTTACAAATGCAACAGATTGCATCGATGCAGCCGTAATGAACTGGTTGCAAAACATTACAATCATTGGGGGCAACCCCATTGTTATGTATGCCTTCAACCAAAGCCTTGATGGTTCGCTTGCCAATCTAATAACGAACGTCGATGCGGCTTCTATCTATAGTCAATATGTCGCTGATCCCTTGGGCTATCTCGCTGCCGTGACGACGTCAAGCGATCCTAACGCTCTTTCGACATTTATGAATGCATTATCCCAAGCTCAGGCCATAGGGCTTGATCAAGTCACAATGACGGGTCCGCATAACTTAAGCATCAGCGAATCTTTGGCAAACATGATAAGCGGCATTCCAACCGATCAGAAGCTTGCGGCTGAAGGTGTTTCCCTTGCGGTTAGTCTAACCGACCCAGGAACACCCACAGTTGTGTTTACCTCAGCGCAGATGACAGAGTACGCCAAATTCGTGCAGGGAGAGGTCGTCTCACCTCTCGAAATAATGCTGAAAGATAGTGAAAACACAGCAACAGTATCCAATGTAGATTTTGAAATTGCCCCTGGCGTCGTCAACGAGACTATCAACGGGGCTAACGACAAGATCAGTATTGGTTATGGCTCTAGCGTGATCGTTTGGGCCACAGGTCTCTCGCATAATACGATAACAGGAAACAGCGATATTCTGATGCTAGCGGGCAACGGTGACACAGCTACGCTTGATTATTCCACCATCAATTGCCCTGCTGGGTCGCTTAACCAAATGATCTACGGCAATAACGATTTGTTCCTTGTAGGTACCGGCATAGGGGCCTCGCTTGTCGGCAACTATAATACTGTAGGGAGTAATGGCGATCCGGGTGGCGGTGTTGGCGCAAATATCCTCATCGATGGCAGCTATACGACTGTCGATTTATCAAACTGCGCCCTTAATTTTGTTCGAGGTAGTGCCTTCGATACCGTTTATGGCGGCAGTGACCTAATACTCACTGGTCCGGGCGTCAACTTAGCGGCCTATGGCACCGGCTTTACCATAGGGGTAAACGGCGATCCCAGTGGTGGTGGCGGAACAACGATAGTGGCAAGCGGCCCCAACATCACAACCTCAGAATCGAACGCCACCATAGCCTATAATGCTGGAAGCAAGAATGCATGGATTAACGGGGGCGGCAATTACATAACATTTGGTGCCAATGTTAGCTCAACCGTAGTTGGCCCAAACAATCTGATAACTGGCGGCAACGGTGACTATCCGATGGTGGCCGGTAAGGGCAACATCGTCAATTTATCAAACTCGACCATCAATTTTGTTGCAGGGGACGCAAATAATATCTTGGTTGGATCAAACAACTTGGTTCTTGTCGGAACAGGCGTCAACCTCACGATTATAGGCAACAATAATACGATTGGACGGAATGGTGATCCAGGCGGCGGCACTGGGGTGCAGCTTTCAATCATGGGTACGGGTAATAATATCGAATTGCCCAACCCCAGTGTGACTTACAGCAGTGATTTGCTGGTATCAACATCCCCAGGTGCCGTAATTACAGCCACAGCCCCCGGGCAAACACTGATTGCAGATGCAAGTTCAACGACGATGTACGGCTACGTAGGTGGCAATACGACCTTTCAATTCAATAGCGCACTCTCTCCCATTACAATTAACAATTATACGCCCACCAGTGATGTCATTGACATAACCAACTTTGCTCCGACAACGGCCACAGTTACGGCCAGTCTTGTCGCCGGTAATCAAACTTTGTTCAGTCTTTCAAACACCGTAGGGCAAAGCACATCGTTCTATATAAATGGCAATTTTACAGCAGGAAGCTATGTTCTCTCTTCTGATGGGGTTAGCGGCACATACATGGTTGATCCTCCTAAACCGGCTGCTGTGGCTCAAGCGGTAACCGAACAGACGACACTCGCCCCCAACGAAGTCTCAGTTAAGTTGGTCTCATCTGGGGTTAATAATCCAACCTTGAGCTTCAATAAAGTGGCCGCTGCAGTGACCGTTAATACGGTTGCCGGAACGGCCACTTATGTAGAAGCCGGAAAAACCTATATTGATCAGATACGTGGATTTAAAACCTTCATCGATGCTCCCAAGCAAACACTCATAGCTGCTAACGCAGGAACGACACTCAACGGTAGTAGCGGCGACACCTTGATTGGCTCGACCATTGGCTCAACGACCTTCCAGGTTACATCCGACGTAGCTAACCTTATTATTGAAAATCTTGCCAAGCCCGGCAGCCTTATTGATATCAAAAACTTTCCGCTATTCTCTACAGCGTTCAATTTTAAAGAGAATGCTGCGGACACAGCGGGAACAATCACTTTGCATAACAGTTCTGCTGGCACGGATACAATCATAGTACCTGGTTCATATCCGGGAAGTTTCGGTTTAAGTTCCGACGGACATAGTGGCACTGAGGTTGTTTATCACGCCTTGACGCCTGGTTGAGGCTGTATTGGCGGATTAAACGACTTCGAATTTGGAACGCTAATTTTTTAATAATGTTATTTGAAATTTGTGTAGGGCAAAATTTTAGGGGTGCAAATGCAGGAAGAAAATCGCAAGTTTAGCGGAAAAGAACGATTAATCACTGGGTTGCTAAACTGGGAAACAATGCCGCATGTTGATTTCTCGCGGTTGGTAACAAAAATCATAGGCCGCCCTACAGTGGTTATTAATTTGCAGGAGTTGCCGCATAGTACTCCGGCATGGACCAGAAGATTTTATACCCATGAAGAGTTTGCCCATCGTGCCGCATGGGTAAAACAGGCCGCAGAAGGCATTTTCCCTGTTGAAACAAAAGTCATACCCGAATGGGAAGATACGTGGACAAGGACTGCCCTCAATCCACAACCGATGAATATTAGAATGGGCCATAAGCCTCTTGCACAAGTGCCGCAAACGTCCTTTGCGCACAGGTTGCCCGGAAAATTTGCCCCAACTTTTTCTGTGATTTTAACTCCAGACCGGCGTTGGTCTGGGGAACAGTTATGGTGTCATATAACAGGTTTGACGCCTGACACTTTGGAAAACTGCCCAAAAGGCAACGGCATAAAACACCACACATTTTTCCATGAGCTGGCGGAAACGCTTCAAACTGCTGAACCGCATACGGCTAGGACCATGGCAAGTGATGCCAGGGCTTGGCTGGGAGAGATTGATGCTAACTTTTTTGCCCCTGAAACACTTAGTCATTGCAGAGAATTAATAAGCTCAATATCTCCTGATCAATCCAAGCTAGTGGATGAAACTTTGCAAAAGGTTCCAGAAGCGCGGACCCTTTCTGGATTTCATGACGCTCAGCTTCATGACACAGTCATTTTCCACGACGATAATTTGATATCATCCTTTGTGCCTAGCGGCCTAACCCAACTCTATTCGCGGATGTCCGGTGTACAGAGATCAGCGATGACAAATTGGCTTGTTAATCTGGAACTACGCGCACGCAGCATTGCTTTATTGGCTAATATTCAAATAATTCAAAATTCTGAGGACATGAAGTCATGCGGATGTTTATGGCTAAGTGAGCAATGGACTAACATTAGACAAGATAAAATTCCCCCAAACCTCAGAGCGCTTTTTGATGCAGCGATGTCGCCGCAGTGGGCTTTGCTGGTAAAGCCACAACAAAAATTGCCAGCATTAAAAGCACTGCTATCGCAACAAAGGATATCCTGCCCTATCACTGAAGAAGGTGCGAACCTGGTCGCCAGGGCAGCGGGCTATTTTTGTCCCAGATCTCTTGATGCACAACTGGATATGGTGCCCTTTTCTACATACGGTCGAAATATGGGAATAGTTCGATCTTCGCATACAAATCTAGCCCCAAATCCCGTATCTCCTGCAGACCAACTTATAAATGCACTTCTTGCAGCAGCTGCCCATTCAGCAGCGAAATCTCCGGCGGCGGCGCAGGTTGCTCAATCGACGGCAAAAGAGCTTTTGGCCCGAAGAGCTTTGCCTGCAAGTATTTCAGTAGGAAATGCTGCTATCCCGCCGACATCCGAAGCCGCGAGGCCAGAAGCTGATAAGAATCCACATAAGCTGCCCGAAGAAACTGCGTGGGCTTTTATTAGACGAACATCCCCGGGAAGAACTTAGCCATTCACATTTATTTAGATATTGGATTTTTGTAATTATGATAACAAGCGATCAACTAAGAGCAGCAAGGGTAGGAAGTTACGGTCTAACTCCTGACAATCAAGATATACTCTTGTTACCTTTCACCCTTCATTTGGTTAAATTTCTTGGTTAATTTGAAAAATAATCCGAATGAGACAGCTATTGGCCAACATATATCCAAATTTACAGCCTAGTATTAGGATGATAATAAGAACAACATGAACCAAATACTAGCTCAACGAGAGGCCACATCATTACTCTTTCGGTGGAATGATGCTTCAGCTGCTGATTTCTCACGTTTACTCTTTCAGAGTACGGGGCAGAGAATAGCTGTAATAAACTTAGCTGATGTACCATTCTCTTCAGCCAACCCAGAACATATACAATTACCGTCTGATGAACAGTTTGCTGCAAACACAAGCTATTTAAGACGATCTTATGAGCAGATGTTTCCTCGAGAGGTAGCACCTCTTAAATCTGGCTGGCACCATTATTGGAATAATCTGCAACGCAAACCTTTGGGCCCAGGAGCTATTGTTTTAGCACATAGTCTTCAACCCCAATTATTTCGAAATAGCGTTTTTCCTCCGAGACTGTCGGGAGATCGACTAATAATTATGGGCTTGCTCCTTGCTCCTGATAGGCGTTGGACACCAGCTCAGGAATGGAAATATTTTACCGATTTGGGAAATAATCTTGAAAATTTTCCTAAGAGCAAAGCTGTTAAAGATTTAATGTTTCTCCATGAATTGGGACATTTTATTCAATTACAACAAGAACAGTATGGCCCCCAAGGACGTTGGATTGCAGAACGCGATGCCGATCAATTTGCGTTGGAACAGGCGGGTAATCAAGCGCTTATTCTTGATGCAGTAAATCCACTCGAAGCCAAGGCAATTCGAGAAGTCTGTACAGCCTTTAAATGGGCTAGAACACTTAGGGGATTCTTGAGATATGACCCAGAATACCACTCCATTTTTGACTACGGCAATTTAACTGGTCAATTCCCGCCAGTTGTTGACGAAATGAAGCACTTAACATTCGAACGCAAGCTTGCTTTAGCTAGCTGGATTACCGAAATGGAGATTCGTGTTCGCATTTCAGCTATCCATGACAAAAAACAAATAAAATTAAATTCCTCAAATCTTCAGCAAATTCTTAAAACGTGGCATGTAGATGGAGGCACCCTTACAGCAGAATTATCTTCCTGTTTAGAAACTTGGAATAGGATCGCAAGCAATGCTGCAGGAACTCAATTGCTACCAGAAATTCCAGGACTAATAGGTTCTGGCGAAATTACTTGTCCCTTTACAAGGCATCATGCGGATATATTACTTGATGCGTCCTCTTATTTCTGTCCATCCTTGTTCGCACATGTTCCGAAGCTTGATCGCGTTCCTATTGCGACTAGACCGGCACCAGCTTCCAGTGGAGCAAGACAACCAGGGGAAAGTGCCTGGGCTTTTCTTAGCAGAACTGCTCCTGGACGAACTTAGCCGTCGGCAATTTATTATAGCTTGGATTTGCAGCCATGAATAACGTTGTACTACTTAAACAAGATCCTTCACTTATTGGACAGTGGCGTAATTATGCGAGAGATCTTGTGTTTCGTAGACACGAATTTTCAAATGATAGCTTCTCATTATTATTGAGTGAAGCATGGGAACAACAAATTGCAGTTATAAATTTGGTAGATGTCTTAGGGAGTGAAGTGGATGTACAAAGAAAGTTTGTCAGGGCAACCATTGAGCGTCTATTTCCAGACATATCATCTGCATTTTTAAAAGAAGAACCAAAAGCATGGAATGGGTATTGGCAGAATGAGGCATTTAACGAACCAGGGCCAAACTTACATATAATTGTTCGACGACCGGCCCAGAAAATTTTGCCAGGCCCTTTTCCTCGAAGACTCAATGGAACTATGTTTCCATATCTATCATGCCTCTTTATATTTGATGAGCAAATGCCAGAATCTGACCAATGGGCATATCGTCTAGGGTTCAGTTCAACGAATTTTTTAGAAAGATATCCGAAAGGTATCCTAACTCATTACATTTTTTTTCATGAACTGGGGCATTCCTTACAAGGACGAGGCCTATCACATGAGGTAAACACTAGCATTGTCAGACAATATGAACATGACGCAGAATCATTTGCGGACGAGTGTATAGAATCTCAAGCAGCATTTGTAGAAAAGTCCAATCCGGCTCTAGCGGCCAATATTAGAGATGCAATTCCGGTATTGCATAAATCACGATATTTGAGCGGCTTTATAAAACCGTCAGCAGGACACTTAATATGTTTTGATCCGGTTATGCAATCTGGTCCCTTCTTACCACTTATAAACTTTATTCCTGATTTACAAGGTCTTTCATCACGAGAAAAAAGGCGCAGCATAAGTTACTACCTAACTAACACTGAAATCCGCATGCGTGTTAAGGGACGTTTATTAGGAATTCCCATTGAACAAGACTCAGTTGCATTACAAACGGCTATCTTAAATAAGACGTTTGCTAGACTATATGTTCCGCCAACCTCTCTTAAACCATTATTTGACGAACTTGATAGAGAGGTAGGAAAAGCCCAGGGAGATAATCCGGCGATCGCTCTTCCAATATTGTGCGATATTATCGAAGACTCCAGTCTAACCACAGAACTTGTACGCCATCACGCAAAGCTTATAAAAGATGCGGCTGCATATTTTTGTCCCTCTTTATTAAAGTCTTCACAGCCTACTTTATATTCGGCTTCAGACGGGGCTTCTATGAAATTCGCTGATAAATCTGCAAGAACCTCTCCGGCTGTTGCAGGGCCAGCAACGCCTGAAATTGCCCGAAGACGCTGCGGAGAAAGTGCCTGGGCTTTTCTTAACAGAACTGCTCCTGGACGAACTTAGCCGTCAGCAATCTATTTTAGCTTGGATTTGCAGCCATGATAACGAGCGAACAACTTAGAGCGGCAAGGGCACTCCTAGACTGGACAAGGCTTGAGCTTGCCGAGGTCGCCAATATTTCTCCTGAAACTATAAAAAATATCGAATGCAGCTATTTTAAAAAGCCGCACGCCAAAAGCATCGAAAAGCTCGTACAAGCCTTTGCCGGTCACGGAGTAGACTTCATCGAGCTGAAATCTGTTTCCACAGACGAGCTGAAAGCTGTTGGCGTAACGCTTTTGCCTGTTGATAAACAAAAACCAACTGCCAAACGAAAGAAGTGAGCTATACTTAGCTGAACAAGAGCTAATACGAACTAAGGTATCGTGTTGTGAGAACCTCTTTAGGCATTGTTGGTGTCGGCGCGTTTGGTGAATTTGCGGTCAAACATTTGGCTCCGCATTTTGACCTCGCGCTTCACGATCCGCATCGTGACATGAACCGTATTGCCCAAGAACACGGCGCTCATGTCGGCGATCTGTCTATGGCTGCCGGTTGTCAAATCATTATGCTGGCAGTTCCAGTGCAACGCCTGCGTAAAGTGTTGACGGATATTGCGCCGATGGTCAGGCGTGATGCTGTGGTGGTCGATGTTGCCTCCGTAAAAATAAAACCTGTCGAAATGATGAAAGAGCTATTGCCACCAACTGTTCAAATCGTAGGCACCCATCCTCTGTTTGGCCCGCAAAGCGGCAAAGATAGCATTGCAGGACTTAACATTGTTATATGCCCCGTTCGGGGTGACTATGTAAGGGAAGTAGAGCAATTCTGCCGTGAAAAGCTCGGCTTGCATGTCATGCAAGCAACACCAGAATCCCACGACAAGGAAATGGCTTACATTCAAGGCTTAACCCATCTCTTATCCAAAGTTATCGTGGAACTTGATCTGCCGCCGTTTCAATTCAGAACGAAGACTTATGAGCTTCTACAGCAGATGGTCGAAATGGTTCGCTATGACTCGGATGAATTGTTCCGCGCCATAGAACGCGAGAACCCATTCTCCGTAGAGGCTAAAAAAGCTTTCTTCGATGCTGCACGACAAGTGGAAATTAAGCTCACTCAAGACTAACTGACACTTCCAAGCTACCGATACGAATTGTTATAGGAGTTCATGTGACTTTTAAACTTACACCGGAATTGGATGTTGAAAACATCACTAAATCCCTAGCCTTCTATATTGAAGTGCTGGGCTTCAGTATTCTATTTGAACGCCCCGAGGAACGTTTTGCTTATCTCGATCTTGACGGAGTACAGCTGATGTTAGAAGAAGCCGCAGGGCCAGGACGACGTTTTAGAACAGCACCTCTCGAACATCCTTATGGCCGTGGCGTGAATTTTCAGATTGAGGTAAAAAATATCAACGAGTTGCATGAACGGCTATTGAAAGCCGGTACAAAATTTATTATTCCTCTCGAAGAGCGCTGGTATCGCCAGGGCCAAATTGAAAAAGGAAATCGCCAATTTGTGATTGCAGACCTGGATGGTTATCTGCTTCGGTTTTTCTCGAATTTGGGGCAGCGTCCACTAAAAGCGTAAGGTGTATATCTAAACTTTTAGCTTTTAACGATCCGCCAATGGTAAAGCCGCTCTATTGCTGATTATGCGTTTTTCTATGGGCCTGCCATACGGCCCCCAAGTAATCTCTGTTACAGGATCATAGCCGCCATCGATGGGAAGACCGTCAGGTGCAAGTGCAGGAATGACTGGTTCTGGCGAGATAGGTGGCATAAGTGCAGCATTGAGATTGGAACGGTTTCGCTGTCCTGACTTAATTGGCATGAACGCCGCTTCACGGATAGGTTGATTGATAATAGGCGGTGTTAGTGATATCGGCATTCCAGGTGGCGGCAACAATTGTTCCGCGCTCACCTGTGGAATGGTTATTGCGGCATTTGGGTTTTCTGTTGCCGTCTTGTAGCTTTCATCGATAGCCTTAGTTAGCTCCGATGGTAGAGCTGCCGTTGGTATTGATGCTTTTGATGGCGCTGCTTGTGCTGGTATCGAGTCGTAAATATCTTTCGCTATCGAAGTCGCGCCAGTAAGCAGAAAATTTTCAGCTTTCACGGCGGCATTAGCTACCGTGTCAGCCTTAGCCACAAACCCATTATCAGGATATTCTTCATGCGCTATGTCCAAAGTATCTTTCGCTACATAAGATAGGGCATAAATCACAACCCCCTGGACACCGCGTCGCAACAGTCTCGGTGATTTGGTCAAGAGCCAGCGCAAGAAAGATGTCGATTTTGTTACGCGTGGCAGTGCCGCTTCATTTATAGCGCCAACAGCACTTACGGGTTTTGGTGATCTGGCAAATAACCACCAGAGAAGAGCCGTGGCGTTTTCCCAGCTGGATTGGGCCGCTTCCTTTATCCGTTCATAATATGAACTCATGGTCTGACCTCATGGGTTGGGTTTAGTTGACGCAAAAAATCCCCACAGAACTTTCGTCCTGCAGGGTTTGAAGTAATTTTCAGCTATGCGTTTAACTAAGGTTCAAAAGTTTCTAGCGGCATATGGATGCCAAAATCCGCTAACACATCAGCACGGCCATTCTCCCATGCCCAGGCAAGCAACTCCGCTGTATCCCATTCAGGGCGACGGAATGGTGTTTTCCAATCCGAGCTGTTTTTGTTCCGTTTTCTCTTTCCTCTCCGTCGTACAAACATAGCAGGAAAGGATTTGCGCTGTGGCTTCGGATGGCGGCTTATAGCTTGAAGAATAAGAGCCGTAAGATGCCGTGGCCGGTAAAATAGAGGCCTGATTTTCGGCAGGCGCGACATATTATATATTCGTCTTGGCCTTTTGAACGATCCTGCCGCACGTTTGAAATTGTGAATTGACACGGGACTCCGGCTTTTAAGGACATCACTCAAGTAAGGCAAAGCTGTCTTTTCAAGGTCGGGAAATTTTTGCCTTAGATCATCCAGCTTCGCGCCCTTAATGCGGCGCAAAAGGCCGTGATAACCACCCTGCCTATCGACGATGACATAACTGCCATTCTTACCGCGTGTCAGGATGTAGCCAGTCATTTTAAGACTGGCTATGAACTCTTTGGCTGTCTTGCTGTCCTTGAACAGCTTCGTCACTTCTTTAGTGACGATTTCAGGGTTTACTCTTAGGCGGCTGTTACGGTTATTGATCTCCTGTTTCTTTTTGGATGGTTTTGTCTTGTCGCCGCGTGGTGCTAGTTTTAGGCCAAATGCAAGTTCAAGAGCTTTGGCTGTTCGTTGGTGGACATAATAATTGTTGCCCATGTGTACAGCGGGGCCACCATCTGGTGGTATCCGTGACCAGTAAATATGGTAATGCTGCCTGTTCTTCTTAATATGCTCGAAAAAGACTCTGTAATGGCCGGTCAGCTTCAGATTCTTCTCAAGGGTTTCGATAGCCTTCCGCCATTGGTCAGGCGTAAGCCGTTCACCTGGATTGAGGTTGATGGTGGCATGATACAGAAACCTCTCGCACTGTGTGCCCACCGCAAATGCCGCCATGGCTGCCATGGCCATCTGTACGTCCTCAATGCCTTCGCACTGCACCTCGTGGAGCTTGGCATATTCATTATCGGCTTTATCTTCTGCGTAGTCGGCCTTTTCCTTCCAGTCGCTGCAGGAAGCACCAAAGATCAGCATGGGCCATTTTGCAATAGATGGCCCACAAGAACCGCGCGCATCTCCTTGAGCGCCGTAATGCCTTCCCTGTGAAGTTCAAGGTCAAGCGGAGCTAGCACCATATTGCAGTTCATTTTCCAGGCGATCTGGTTCATGTTGTTACTCACGCGTCCTATCTGCCCGATGAGATGCTTGAACAGCCGCTTAAGCTCGCTGCGCCGATAGATGGCCCTTGTCTGCGGCACTTCGAGCAGACGGTAACGGGCGTATGAACCCGTCGTCATGCCTGCCTGCTTCGCATCGGCAATAATGCTTTTGCGTTCGTCCGGTTTGACGCGGAACGATATGCGCGTGAGATGGTTGTTGGTCATGATTGTACCTTAAGGTGTGCTTGCGCCGAAGGCGTTGGGTCAACGGGACGAAGTCCCTTGCAAGGTGCGCATGTCCGACATGCGCATGCCTTGCTGCCGTTTTGGCGGCGGTTTTTCTTAACTCGACCTTTACGGATTTTCCATGATATATGGATTTTTTCTAATACTCGATAAATACCGAACGCATCGAGCCAAGATTTGAGCCATGAAGTTTTCTTCCGGCATGAACATTTTCTGGACGCAGCTTTGGCGCTGGGCATGCATACCTCCTATTAATTTATTTCTCTGGATGGGTTTTGGGGCGTAGCTATCGACGCCATTTTCGATTGCTAGTCAGCCAAGACTAGGGGGTATTAATTCTCTCTTGTGATAACTTCACAGGCTGTTAGAGGTCGATCCGGATAGCATGTGCAATTCTCGGTCTTGGTATTTATAAGTTTGACCTTATAGATATTTGTCAGATTCCGAACGCACGTTTAGACCAGTTTCGCCGATGGCTTTATCAGCCGAATCTTTGGCCGCTTTGGGCACACCGAAGATTTTATCCAGGCTTATATCCTGATCATCAAGGATTACTGAACGCATATTACCTACCCGTCGCGATACGTATCCTTGGAAACTGATAACGGAATTATGGAAAGGCTTCTCGGTGTGGTCAGGTTTACAGTTGGTTTTCATAGGATAGCCCATTGGCTGAGTCGGCAGAGATTCTCCGGCAAAATCATAGCTATTCCAATCCCAAGCCCTTGAATTGACACACATCAAATAGTTTGAATTTTCGCTGTATATTATAAGGCTTCTCGTACTAGACGTGGTATGCTTCCTGCAAATGAGCGCAAAGACAAATGACGCTGGAAAGCAGGTTGCCATGCAGCCGGAGTATTCTCTAGGTTCGCTTAAAAGTGCGCTGCTATTTGCCAGTCTTTCTGACGAAGAGATAACCTGCTTTCATAATGCTGCGCAGCCCCGTTCTTATAAAAAAGGTAAGATTTTATATCTTCAGGGAGAACCGGCAGAAAACTTTTACGTGATTTGCAGCGGATGGATAAAGTTATTTCATACAATGCCGGAAGGCGAAGAAGTCATTGTTGATATGCTGACGAGCGGCCATATTGTTGGTGAGAGCGCTATTTTTGATCATGACTGCTATACCAGCAGCGCTCAAGTCGTGAGTGCTGTGCAGCTGCTCAGCATTCCTTTGAAGGTGTTAAAGGAACGAATAAGCCTTAGCCCGAAATTTGCATTCAATATGCTCACGTCCATGTCCCGGCATCATAGGCGTCACTATGGAGCGATGGCTCTAAATGCCATGCAGAGCGCCCCTCAACGGATCGGGTGCTTTCTCTTAAGTCTTTGCGCCCCCCCCCCGAAGACAAAACGGGGTCTGCTGTTTTTCCTTTGCCCTATGATAAAGGTCTAGTTGCCGACCTTCTTGGCATGAAAAGCGCTACTTTCTCCCGTGCGCTGAACATATTAAGGCAGAAAACAGGTATTCGTATTAAAGGCGACAGCGTTGAAATTGACCAAGTGCAGAGGTTAGTAAAATTCGTCTATGGCGATCTTTCCGCGGAGTGCCTGCCTGCAAAAATGTGATTTATCTACAAAAAGCGGATTAACTGCTCCGCAAAATATCGTAGCGACCGAGCATTGTGGATGGGGTGCCTGGGATTGCTTCAGGTTGGTTCTTGTCATCGGTTTTAGTAAGCGCTTTGGCATCATTTTTCAGGGCGGTGCGTTTGGCTTCGTCTTCCCAGGGTGTGCGTTTGATTTCAAACTGGATGATGCTTCTCATGGTACGGCTTATATCCTTACCCGGTTCCAAATCCCAAACCCCTCCACAGACAATTACCCGTAACAGTAATATCGGGTTCTCGTCCGGCGGCTTAACGTCCACGACGTAAGCGGTAACGGCGCGTTTGCCCAAAATTCTGGGTGGTTTTCGCCGGTTATCAATAATCGTTTCAACAAAGCGTATAGTGTCGCCCTTGATGATGTCGGTGCCGCAGTCAATGTTAAGCTTTAAAGGTTTTACCTCAAAAAACTCCCTTATCTGCTTGTTTCCCAGCAGAACCGAATAAGGCTGCGCGGATGCTAAGGCAGCATTAGCCTGTTCAATAAGGCGCGGCATGAAGGATGGAGCACCTGGATGGGTCATTAATTCCTTCATTAGGAACAGGGTTGTCGCCAATTCCTGAAAAACCTCCTTTTTCTTAAGAAGTATCATGTGGAATTCCTCGGGTTCTTATCCAGTTTTTGTTTGGCGATCTTTAGTAATCGTTGCCGTTGTATTTTTTGCCAGACGCGGTACGGCAATTTCCGCCACCGATCTAATTTCTTTGACCAGACATAACCGCTGTACACTTTCATGGCTTCGGTTCTCCAACACAAATCAAAGCTCTACGCATCCAGCCTGACTGTTAGACGTTTGGTTTGCGGTGTAGTTGCTGTGGAATAAGTTGTGTCAATTTTTCTTTCGACCGGGCGATTGATGAAATGACAGGCAACAGCTTCTTTGCCTAAATGAACCGCCATATCGTTGAAATCCGTTAAACCATCAGGCCGGTTGTCACCAAAATCAGGAGCGATGAGTGTTCCATTGATAGCGCGTGCCGCTTCATGGGCCTTGGTTAAGCCGGGATTGCCTTTGGTCTTATTATCATCGTCAGCACAAATGATGATCGACGCTGCCGGATGCTGAGCGCGGATTGACCTGGCAACTGGCAAAAGGTTTCCGGCATTGTAAGCGACAATGGTTGGTTGGCCGGTTACTTCATAGAGGGTTGCAGCGGTTGCATAACCTTCGGCAATTAGAATAATTTCTGCTTCATTGAGGTCGCCTAGCGGAAAATAGCAACCCTGCATCTTGCCGCCCGACAAAAACCTCTTGCCGGCGTCGCCTGCAATAAACTGAAGCGACTGAACCTCACAGGATTCATCAATCATAGGGATAATCAGTAGCCCTTTCCAGTTACGCAAGCCGTGGGCTCTGACCTCTTTGCGTAAGAGATAAGGATGATCGTCATGCGCAGCTTCAGAGAGGCGCAAGATGTTCGATGCTTTTTGTTTTGCTTCTGCGCGGCGTATGGCTATGTCAGCTTCCCGCTTGACCCGCATTTCTTCCTGTTTTTTTCTAAAATCTTTCTTCTCAAGTGGCAACAAGGGGCGGCCTATATCGGCCATCCATGATGAAACCGTCTGCCCGGTACGGAAATCACCAAAAGAACCGGCAGGGATATTGCCCTCATGAAAGACATACCATCCTGCGTCATCGTCTGGCTTGCCGTTGCTGGAAAAGCGGTGGAGTTTGCCGTCGGGTTCAATGGCGATAGGCGGCGTAATGCCCTTAGCGGCGATAGCGTCCCGAAATTGATCGAGTGCAGATTCCAATGAAATGATCGTATCGGACATGCCTATTCTCCTTTCAAAAATGCTGTGAATGGTCTGCATGAAATATTGTTTGTCTAATAATCAGGTATCGCTGGTGCTTTCCTCTGGTTGCCGGAAGACAGTTTCAAATCGGCTACACCATCGTTCGAATTGGCGGTGGTTCTCATCCATGGCCAGTGTGTTTTCGCGGCCACTACGAAGTAGTTCATCGAATTTCGCGTTGATCTTGACCAACTCTTCATGCAATTCAGCAACGGTTTGAAGATCAAGCGAATGAGGAGAAAGAAGCTGCTTCATGGCTTACCTCTGTTCGATATTCGCCGGATTAAAGATCATCCGGTAACGCGGCGCTTCGCTGCCCCAGGGAGCTGACAAATGATGGGGATAGTTCTTCGGTGCCATGTACACAGGCACGCAAAACCATGCGCTCAAGCCGTGCGCCGTTATTTCGGCGTCAATGGAAACGACAATCGGTTTGCGTCCAATAAATCCCGCAACAACCGGTGACATAAGACGACTGCGTTGGAAATCAAACGATTTACCAACTGATTTGCCTTCCCAATTCAGCGGATAAAACCCGATATAGGGTAATCCAGCTTCATCGGTGTAAGCCGTTACGCCAATCCCGCCACCTTCAATCGGCCATTCGACAAAAATATCTTGGGCATGTAACGGAAGCGGCGACATGATCTTTGGCATGTTCACCTCATAAAATGCTTTGTGATTTAATTCTTATTCGGCTTTATCCGCAGTCCTGTGGCGGCAAGGATGTATTTGTTTTACGTCAACGGGCTTGCCATCAAGCCAAGCGGCGGCATGGCTCACCCATGCGTCTTGTTCGCTCAACAGCACATATTTCTCATGCTTGGCTCCGCAGGAGGGACATGTGTAGGCCGGTGGCTCCACCTCAACATTTGAGCCTGTTGACTGAAGTGAAATGATACGGGCTGTCTTGGTCATTGGCGCTGGCCAATAGCCGTAAAAACGCACTGGCATGTTTTCATGGCGCTAACTCCCTTATGCGCCGTGTGATATTTTCGTAATTGGGCGAAAGAGGAAAATCGGGCTGTACCAGAAAGTCAAAGTTCCTGGGTTGGTGATTGTCTCTTCCCCAAGGCGTAGAAACGACGACATCTGTCATGCCCAATATTTTGGGCGGTTCTACATACAAAAGAAGTTCATGGGATGAGACAATGACAAAGTACGGAACTCGGTAAGCAAATGAGCCATCCCCCAATATAGCTTTGCCTCGGTAATGACTGGCTTGTTCAACGATGGTGAGAGCCGTATGCCGATTATCCTGATTGAACCCGGCAATGGCGATAAATGGTTCGCCCATGTCCGAGGTGTAGGCATAGGCACGTATGCCGCCGCCATCATAGCCAACCCAATCCACGCTTATGGGGTTGTGTGCTTTCGGATATATTGAGGTTGGAAAAAACATAGCCAGTCCCCCCTACTGCGCTGGCACACTGGTGGACATGGGCACGCAATGCCAATGCGACATTTCGCCTGAGAGTGCATTTTCTTGGGCTTGCTGCTTCTCTAGTGCTGTCATGGGTTTGTATGTATCATCAGGCTTTGTGGCGGGATCGTCCGATGGCGGTGCAGGTGCATCGATGCTTAAAGCGTATCCCGAAGGACATGAAAGCGTTTGTGTGTTGGAAGGTGCTGTCTGTGCCTGTGCCATCGTAGAAGTAATAATTAGCGCTGCAGTGATGATGATTTTTCTCATGTTCAAATCTCCCTTCTATATTGTTGATGTTTGACTTGCTTATATCTGCGGATGAGGTTCGGATAGTTCCCCATAAGCCGGTCGTGGAATTGTTGTGCTTCTTTTTCAGTTCCGAAGTCCTGAATTGCTTCGACACCACTTATGGCTCCCCCTGGGCGATAATGGCCGTACACCGTCCAAAATGAGGCGTCTTCCGGTTGGCTTGGTTCAACGAATTTTCTTCCTCGGCTATTACGTCCAACGATGGCGCAAGGCCGCACTTCAATTGCGTCAAACTCGCTAATTTTTGCTACCCACCTAGGTGTGAAAGGTTTCACTATTTCAGGGCGTGACAGGCTTCCCATATAATTTATCATGTGGGGCCCCCTCAATCCGCCTGACATTCGAACCAGCTGGCGCTGTTCGAGCACCCGCAGTCGTAATGAAAGGCGACAACGTGATAACCGCTATCGCACCAGTAAGTATTTCCTGTCCAAGCGCCACTCCAATAAAGTTTGCCAACAGGACTGACTCCAAGTGTTTGCCAGGAGCCAGATTTGCAGCCCTCAAATTGGTTAGTTGCAAAATTGAATCTGATTGAGCCGGTAAGCGATCCCACGCAGGCAACCGCCGTATCACCAATCTGCAGATAACCGCTAGCAGCAAGATCGCCTTGAGCATCAGTAGCGATTGGCGGGCAATTAATGCCACTTTGACCGCCGGTAATGCTTATGCCGCTGTAGGAGAGAAGTTGATTACCGCCAGCACAAACGCTTGCCGAACCAAGAGGTGTTGGCGGCAGCATTTGGATTGGCGCAGGTGTATCCGCAAAAGCCGGACATGCGGAAAGAATGGCGGCAGCCATAAAGGCTGCCACCTTACGGTGGTTTCTCATGCTTTATCTCCATTGGGTTTTGTCTGGAAAAAAGAAAAGACCGCCAGAAATTATTCTTGGCGGTCTTTTCTTTTCGTCATCGGAAACTTGCGCTCTGTGCTCTAATCATCAAACGCACGTTCCGCGATTATATGACTTATTATGCCATATTTTGGGCAAGTTGGGTAATGGAAAAGTGGGTAAGTGATTTCCAAATTCTTTCAAACGCTTGCTTGGGTATGTAAAATTGTACCTATTTGTTGTTGAGTCCAAATGCAACTTTTGCCAACGCATAGACCCAATGACTAAAAGCTGTCCTTCGGCAACATCCTATGCGCCAGCAAACGGCTTTCCAGCCCACGCCATTTGCACGTAACCATATCAGGCGATTTTCTTCGGGTGTAAGAAAACGAAACCACGTCAGTGTTTCTTCCATCCGACTAATTTCCTGGGCGCTGGGCGGCCCACGGCGAACAACCTGTTTTTCCCAATCCTGCTTATCATAAATGTCATGTATGATTTGTGGCCATACGCTGAAATATCCTGTCACTTTGACAGGCGGAAGACGGCGTAACGTTGATGCCGCTTCTTCCAGATGCGTTTCGACCATGCTTTCTGTCCATTTGGTAATCATGGCGACACCCTTTTCTTCTTGCCGAAAAGACGGGTGCCGAGTTGTTGAATGAGTTCGCGCTCCGGCCAGGTCAGGCGTGGGTCAGTGGCGCTGATAACCAGTATTTCTGATTTGAACCACCCTTCCCGCCTGACGGTTTCCTGGTCTGTTCTTTTGCCGCCGAAGCCGCGAGGAAAACATTTCATGTGAGCCTCCAACTGAGTTATGGAGGCTTCTAATGTTCACATTTTTTAGGCCCGAAATAGAGGCCTAAAAGTGCATTGTGCAAAAAAACGTCGTTTTTTGATTTTGTATTTGGGATCAACGATTTCGTTGATTAATCCGGAGGCCCAAAATAGGGGCCCGAAAGTGCATTATAGATTTTGAATTTCGGGCCTTCCTGGGAATTCAGTTAAACTGGCAAGTTATGGCGCTGCGGCAACGCCATTACTGTACTGGCGATAGTCTGCGCGAATGGCGTTTTTGATGGTCTTGAGCTTGGGCAGATGGCCTTCCTTGATGTTCTCTATGGCCCAGTTTGATAAATAGACGGCTTCCTTCTGTAGGGATGGCTGCGTTTGTTTCCTCTCACACCGCTCCATAAAATGCTGACGTACATGGTTCATGGCGCTTGGCCGACCGGATAACGAGATTGGCTGGCAATTGGAACTATCATGAGAGCTACATGAACATGCCATGGCATGGCATATCTCAATACGGTCACGCTCATCACGGCTGATAACAAGATCATCGACAGTCACTTGATAACCAGCCTGACTGCCATGTATTTCAAGCAAATCTTGATTTGCGGGGACTTTAAACTGCCTGATTTGATGGCTGCCGCCTCGAAAAACGCCACGTAATTGATCTGGCTCAAGAACGGCATATCCCTTGTAAGCTTTGAGGCCGCTAGGAACCGGCACTTTCTCGCCATCCTCAGTTTTCTTGAGAGAATAGACATTCACGATGTCGTTTTGGAGCCAAACCAGGATTTCAAGTATGCCGTGCGCTGCGTAATATTGTATGTCTGAAAGTGGTACATGCCAGCGTTCGGCAATATCCGGTAAGGAATAATATTCTTTTTCAGGTAATGACATCACAGAACCATTGAGAATTTGGACTAATTGTGACCTTCAAAACGCTTGCTTAAATTCATCAACAACATACCGCATTGGAAAAACCATATCATGATATGAAATTCGGTCAATGATTATGGCTGTAATTAGATGCTATATTTTAGTAACTATATAACACGTTGATATATAATGAAAGTATTACACTAATTGAACTTAAATGAATGATATTGTATGCTAATAATATGAACAATTCAAATCAGCATATTGGAAAATTGATCCGAATAAAGCGTTCAAGGCTATCCAAATTGAGAAGTCTTGTTCGAGGCGTTAAGGCTGAGATTGCGGCTTTAGAGAAAGCACGCCCAAGGAGGGCTCGTGCAAAGCCGAGAAAAAGCAGGAAAGGACTAAAACGTGTCCGGTCTATATCAAAAAGATGGAAAGAGGTTTTAATCTATATCGGTAAGGCTGGTTCTGAAGGCATCTCAATCCAAGAAATTATGAATTACTGTAATCAAGCTAAACTTGCCATATCAGAAGAGTCGGTTCGCTCCAATATGACCCTCTATGGTAAAAAAGGATTAATTCATCGGGTAAAAAAGAATGCTTATGCCCTGACAGAGGAAGGCGCTAAGGCAGCACATTGGTCGAGGCCAGTTGAGGGGAATAATGTTAAGCGCCCAGAGGATTTCTTACGTACATAATTCGTTTACAAACCCTGTTTAGGGTATTGAAAGCAATCAGTTCGGTGAATGGCAAAAGAGCAGCCGTGTTTCAGTGAAACATAATTTGTAGTAAATGATGGAAAATATGTGATATTTGGAACGACCTGTGTGAGCTAACATACTGTATGTGTTATGAGGGTCATCCTTCGGGAGGCAGGGGCCGCAAGTTCAAATCTTGTCTCTCCGACCAATGTTTTCAAGTAGTTAGATGAAGCTGTGTGCCTAGAAAATAGGCAAAAAACATTACAGCTGTAATGTTTTGGGCATCCGTTTGATTAAATTGAGAGATTTAACTGCTCGCATTAAAATTGACCAAATAATGAGTCTGGTTTAGGTCTTTTTCGTCCGGCTTTGTCCGGCGCTTTCGATGCAAGACCTGAAAGCATACGCTCATCGTCCCTAAAAAGGAGCAAGTTGAGATGTCGCTTCACGGCGGCGTGGAACTTGTAACTTCAAGTGCGAGCGAACCGCGATTGGTAGCCGAAACCGCAACGCGCGGTGAAAGTTGCCAGTTGGATTGTCGGGGCTTCGGCTTTGACACGAACGGCTCAATCTCACTGACACGGCATGATGGAAGCAATTCCATCAGTCGGTTCCCGCCCAGCCCCCGCTTGTTTGCGCTTTACCTAGAGAAGCAAGCGGTAGAGGGAAACCCAAATGACGGCGTCAAAACTTAAACAGCTCGTCACTAAGCAAAGCCTATTTGATGCTTGGGATCGACTTTATCGAAAAGCTAAAAAACAAAAATCGTCTGGCGTTGATAATATGACGGTCGCGCAGTTTGCGGCCAACAAGAGCCAATACATAGGCGAAATATACCAACACATTCATTCAAGAGAGGGATATAAATTTTCGCCACTTTACGGCAATCCCATAGAGAAACGTAACAGTGCAAAAAAAAGAATTATTTGTATTCCAACAGTGGCAGATAGACTGGTTCTCGGTGCAGTCAACCATTGGGCACCTCTGGCGCATTTCGCGTAAAATGGGCTGTAGCTTCGGCAATTTCTGTGTAACTATCTGTAAAATATGATGTTTTTCGTTACGGCTGTTCTGTCTCATTTTTTATAGATTTGTACACACATTTGGCGTACATTGGTGGTGGAGGAAATCACCAATGTCGACACTGAGACAGACCGCGCGAAAGAAAACAGTTCATGCGAAAAGCAGCCGTTTAAAGGTTGAGCGGTTGAGCATGCGTATCGATCCGCCGTCCAAGGCAAAGCTGGAACGGGCGGCATCGTATAGCCATGAATCCGTATCCGATTATGTCGTGACCCGCGCCCTGCAAGCGGCGGAGGCGGATATTGTCGCGCATGAGAAAGTTGTTCTTGCCGAACCTGTCTGGAATGTGTTTTTTGATGCGCTCAACAAGCCGCCAAAAGCCAATGCCAATCTGAAAGCCCTTCTCAAAAGGCACGATCAGGAAGTTGTTTCCCGTTAACGAGTTTCCATGTTCATTATTGAGCCTTTGAAAGCGCAGGATCGAAAAGATTTCGATTGCGGCGAAGATGCTCTTAACCGCTATCTGCGCGAACGTGCGACGCAGGACATTAAGCGGCGCTTAAATCGCGTGTTCGTCGCCATCGAAGAAGGCAAGAGCCAGGTTATCGGTTATTACACTCTGGCTGCAACCACGGTCGAAGCCGAAAAACTGCCGCCAAGCCATACCAAGCATTTACCCAAATACCCGATACCGGCTGCGCTTCTCGGCAAGCTTGCGGTCGATAAAGGATGGGCGAAGCAAGGTTTGGGGAAACTGCTGCTCGCCAATGCCATCCGGCGTGTGCAGGTTCTGGAAAAAGAAATCGGCATTCACGTTCTCGTCGTTGATCCGCTGACGGATGATTTGATCCGTTTCTACACACCCTTCGGTTTTCTGCATATCCCGCCCGAAAGACGGCTGTTTCTATTTACCGACGGCATTGCCGACTAGCGCCTGCAGCAGATCGCTTGGCGCGAGGCATCCGGCTTCATTCGGCTTCGGCCCCCATTCGGGCATCCATAATCCGCTGGATGTAAAACCAGCTATAGCATAGTAGGAGTTGCTTTAAGGCGAGCCCCAATAACAATAAACTACCTAGAAACTTATGTGGCCTCCAGTATAAGGCACAAATTAACCATAATTATTCGAGCTTTTTTGATACACACAAGCCTGCTAGAAAAGCCTGTAATTTATTCATAGAAACATCGTCACACGGCTAAAATTATACAACTGAATTTCGAGCCACAAAAATGGATGCCGCCATAAATCAGTTAAATTTTTTACGGATCGAGTTAGCTAAAAGAGCTCTAGACCAATGCGAACCTGCGTCGTTAGCAAGCAGCGTCGTTGTCATGTGGATACTCGAGAATCGAGACAAGCTTAATCTACCTGCGTTAAAAAAATCCGGATTAAGGAAATAACCGACAAAGAGTATGACGATCTTCGTAGAAAAGATCCCGAGGCTAAACATGGCGAACGTAGAGAATTTACCGCAGTTTCTGAGGATGGTTTAGAAGTTTTTCAAGTTAAAGGATTAAAGGAACTTATAGGAAAAAGAAGGCCTGCAAGGTACAAACAAGTTTCCGAGATTTTGCAAGAAGCAATTGCGGATAATCCTGAATACGCGAAGTTGCCTACCACGACATTAACGGTAAATCTTGATCGTCTTGCATCATTTTTGAAATTAACCCCTGTCCAAAAAGATTTAATATGGTTTTTCTATGATTGGGACACCCTCAGAATGTTTGACCCACTTGGAGAATTTAAGTGGGAAAAAAGAGATGATCCCTATGCTTATTATGCGGCCCTCGGCGATTTGTTGGGAGCAACAACCGAACGGATACAGGAAGAATTATCGGAAGGCGCAATATTAATTGATAGCGGCTTTCTTCAGACATTTGAAGAACAGTATAGACATCATGGGTCTCAAGAACATCATAGTAACCGTTACTATTTTACAGATTCACTTCCTGTACATGCTTTCCGAATTAATCCCGTACTCCCAAAGATTCTTAAAAGGCATCACGCCACAGCCGATCGCTTAATTGAACCGCTTTTGGGAACGCCCGTTACAGGTCATCTATCAGTTGATGACTATGACTATATGGCCGATATACGCGATAAAATTGTTTATTCGGCAGCTGGGGCAGTGCGCGACACAAAGGCAAGGGGCAAAGGGCAAATTTGGTACGGCGTTCCTGGTTGTGGAAAGAGCCAATTTAGAAATGCTCTTTGTGCGCTCCTTGGGCTTAAAGGATATGTCGTCGGACAAAGAATCCTAACGGAAGGTGGAACGCTTAATCAAGCAGCAGAGCGCGAACCTACTGCAAAAGAAAAGATTGCTATGCTTAGAGTGGCAACTTTTATCGTTGAACGCGCAGGACTAGAAGACGTTATCCTTTTCTTTGAAGAGGCTGACGATGCGCTGACAGACGTGAACGATTCAGGCACAAACGTTGATCGTGGAACGGTTAGCAAGGGCTATCGTAATGATACGATAGAAAATCATGGCGCTTTTGTTGTTTATATTTCTAACCGGCCTGACAAAATGGAGTTGGCCACAATTCGGCGCGTTCTTCCAGCCTTCCCATTTTTTGAACCACCTGCGCGTATACACGCGAAAATTATGCAGTCTACCGCGAAAGATCTGGGCGTTCCGCTAGGATTTGAGGAAGCCTTGGGATATTTGAGGAAATATCCTCAATTAACAACTGCAATGACTGAATATGTATTACGTTCTGTTGGCTGGATTAAAGTAGGCCAGGAGATCTTGCGTAAAAATGACGTAGGCATCCAACCTGCAGATATCGAACAGATGTTTCGTTATGCCGTTCAAGCCCTCAATGGTGGCTACGATCCCATACCGCGAATTTTGCCAGAGCAATCGCCTATATATTTTGAATTGTATCATACAAAACATGATCTTGAGCGCATAGCAGAAGAAATTCGAAAAGGCGGTGAAAATCCGAAAACGAGTCTCTGTATTTCTGGCCCAAATGGCGCTGGTAAAAGATCCTATTTACGTTGGCTCGCTGGTAAAATTGACATGGATGTCATGGAGGTTCCGTACACAGGAAATATAGATGACAAAAATCTAAGCACATTGCTCGCCAAAGCTGAGCGAGAAAAAGCAATGGTAATTTTTGTTGGAGCCGACCAGCTATTCGATTTGCCTAGAAATAATCACTTTATATTGCGTATGCGTGATCATCCACTTCCTATTGCTGTAACGGCTAGGCACGATCAGACGGGTCATTATAGCTTAATGGAGTTCGACTATTTGGGCATGAACGCAGCGCCGTAAGAATATTATTAAAAAATCACTTTCAGCCCCGCAGGGTTCAAAATCCTGCGGGGTAATTTTTTGGCAATTCATATTCAATGCAATCATGGAGGTTAGCCATGAGTTCTTCATATGAACGATTAAAAGAAGTAGTTCGTTCCAGCAGGAGAAATATCACGTCCCTTTTATGGTGGCTGTTTGGAAGGTCACCGGAGCAAATAACAACTACTGCCGTATGCCGATACCGTTAACGCCGTCCAATTCGGTGGCAACAGTTACAACGCGCAAAATCCACACCACTTAACTGTTCTCGTCAGGATTTTTTCTTGTTTTTAATTTTTTGTTGTGATATGGTCGTGAAAAGTACTAAATAAAGGTACTTAATTATCATTATTAATTATGTAGGGAGAGAAAAATGGCAAATGGGCAAAGTACACAAGGTACAAGTGGCTTGACTGGGGACACAACAGAAAGGCTCGCTCGATCATTAGACGGCGTAGATAATACATTAAAAAGCATAAATAGAAGCAAGGCATGGCGCGGGTTTTGCGCTTTTCTAGCTCTATCAGGTACAGCTTATGCCGTGTTAGCTCCTAATGACGCTGCCCGGCAACTTAATTCTATAAGAACATTGGTTGGAAATATTATTCATCACCAATCTTCCGCTCCTCTTGAAGATGTACGACGTGCTGCATGCGAAGCCTTAAAACCTGGAAAAATAAGAGTTGGGGCAGTATTTAATGTTGATGGAGTAAATTACCGCATAAAATCATACGGGGAAGATAATGCAGGTAGTTTTGTCGGGGTTGGGCCAGATTCGTCTCCTTCACTTCCTACATCAGCTGCAGATGACATTCCCATTCATGCAGTAAGGAGTTGTCCAGAAAATAGACATGGATAAAAATATTGAAAAGCTGCCGATCTCTCTTTTTGAGATCGTCAATTGTGGCAAATCTCACACTTGTGGTCTTTGCCTACTAGCTACGCGTGATGCTAAATAATCTCTAATAGGTATAGGTGCAGCAGGTGCAATGGAACCGGTATGATTTTCAGCCCTTTTTTTACGTGAGGTCGTAAGCCAACGAGCAGCACGTCCTTCAGCAGTTATTTTCTTAGCGGCTTTAAGTCTATTTCTGTTTGGATCTAGATAATATTTATCTCGAAATCGATAAAGCGCATAGCGCCTTGTCGCTGCGCCTCGTTCTGTGGCGCCTCTTGATTGCCAGAAGGGAACAGACATACCTAGAATGAGGCTCATTGATTTCAAGATTAGCTCAATTTTTTTGTGGTGGATTGCTATCATTCTGGTTCTTTGCAACTGCTGAGTTACTAAATCACCAACCAATATTACTCCTTGTCTCAGAAGCTCAATCATCAGCCCTTTAGGAAATCCCAAGGTTTGAACGTTTAGCATAAGATTATGCATAAGATCAGGATTGTCTCGTCTGGAATCTTCAAGAAGATTATAATATCCTGATTTTGCTTTTGGCATCATTTTGTACCTTCAGGCTCATAGATTTCAACAACTTCGGAATTTCAAAACCTATCTTGGAATGATTAGTTTTTTTGGCTACAAACGCCTAAATAGTTATAACACCTATTTTCTGTAATAATTATCTGAAAATAGGTGAAATTTTCAGCTTTTCTACATAAACTAACACGCTTATTGCGTTATGTACTTTTCTACCCATTGACCCCTTAAGCTGTTCGGATAATGAGGGCGTAGTTCGTTTTCGCTATAATAAATGCGAGGGTTTTGGTATCTATATTTGGTCTGCCATTCCTCTCGTCGAGATTTTCTTTCTTGACTCACCGAAGTTCTCGCTAAAATTCTCGATCGGATTAATCCACATAACACAAGGATGAGATGTTAGAGTCACTACAATTATATTTAGGACTGATTAGTGTGGGCGCAGCCATTATTTTACCTATTGCGGTACTTTTTGGCTTTTTCGACAACCGCATAGATTTTCCATATCGGTTTAGAACAACCCGCTTTCTTATAGCTTGTGGTGTAGTTCTCATTATTAGTCTTTTTCATGTTTTCGTATTCATAAAAGCTGTTGGCGAACATCTTGCGAAGGGTGCCGTTGCAGCAGAAACTGAGATTGCTAAGAACCGAGCAAAAGATGTTCATACCCTTGATAATTTGAGTGCGGTTTTTCCTGAATTCTTAAATAGCCAAACAGAGACGTGCTATGACGCCGCCATTTCAAACTACGTCCAAGATCAGTGGAGTAAAAAATATTACGAAGAGACATGTAAGTTAGGGCCTAGCTTTTGTTCAAATGATGAGAAAACTTATTTTGAAGCTGTTCGGCACGACATTAATCCCCACGACAATCCCCTACGCGATCTCGCGGCTATAGACAATATGTTAGGAACCGTTTGGCTAACCGCCAAAGATGTTTACGTCTTAGTCAGATCATTTCAAGGTATTATAGATCCTTCAAGTATAGGCACGCCCGAAGTTGGCATAGACAATCAGGCTTATGAGACTTATCGCCAATATTTTTTGAGTTGTACAACTTTGACCCCATTGCCTTGGATTACACGTGATGCCCCGATTGTGACTTCTCCTATGAAAATCTGTCTTGGGAAATGTTCATGAATTATACAGATCAATCCGCCATTTCCGTGTCGGCATTAGAAGATGTACAATCTGATCCGTTGCTCGCCATAACATCACATTGGGGCACAGAATTCGGTAATTATACGTTACTGCTTGCCCCCATTGCTCTGCTTCTTTTGATATGGATTCTCATAATTGTCACGCGATACACGCGTTGGGATCATTTTGCCAATAGCCATATATTGTGGGCTCGATCTATTTTGATCGTCTTTTCAATTGCTATTTTATTTTGTATCAGTGGAACAAGTAGCTGGATGCTAACAAAAATTACAGGAAAGATATCACCTGAGTTTCCTAGTGCAACCGGAACGGCAATAAAGTTAGGAATATTCGATCTTGAATTTCATCAGCAATCCGCCAAACAAATACCCGCCGAGCAAAGAGATCTATTCGAGTGCGTGGCGGCATTAAGCATGGCCGAAGCGAATAATTATCTGAATGCTTGCAAGGATTCATTTTCCTGCATTCAATCTATCCCGCTTACAACGAAACAAGATATCCTTCAGGAAATTAAAGACGTCCAAGCTGGAAAGATTGCTGCTGATACACAAATGCAAGTCTGTTTTCGGGTCAGCCTAAAATAACGCTGGCCACAAGGCTAACCATTTTGCGCTTAAGATTAAGTGACTACTTACTTTCTTCCCTGCAGAATCCCGGCAAAATAATTTGAATACATGGAGAAATGGTTTAATGACTGAGATAGAGGTTGTCACACAGCCGCCATCCCCCTCATCACCAGCTACAGTGCCGATGACGCGATACGTGCCGATCGATATAATGCGCGCAGCGAACATGCTCTACATCGTCGGATTTTGGCATCTCTTTCAATATACAAAAATAACAATCGTTTATAATCCCATTACCTTCCGAATGTTGATATTTGTGTTAGCTCTTTTCGTCTTGATTTCAGGCTTTCTGCTTGGACACAAAAACAACTGCATGACCAAGACCGAAATTTTGAATTTCTATAAAACGCGATTTTTACGCATCTATATCCCATTTTTAATAGCCTCTGGTTTGTTTCTAGAGGCGGGCCTTAATCATCCTCTGGACCTCCTTAAGAACATCACGCTTACCGCCATGTTTCTTGCGCCAGCGCCGTTTACGTTATGGTTCGTGAGTATGATTTTTCTTTTTTATCTCATCACCCCGCTACTTATTAGTTTGCGCAGAAATGCGCTGGCTTACATAGCCTCATGCGTTCTAATCGTCATCGCTATGTTTCTATACCAGCTAACGATGGGTAGAATGGATATGCAACTCATTATATATTTTCCCTGCTTCGCTGCCGGCTTATTTATGGCGACGCGACCATTCCCATCATCGTTATCGAGTACCATTGGTCTTATGGTTCTCACAGTCGTATCCCTGATACCTACATTGACCCTTCAGTCCGACAAGCTCGCTTACAATCCATGGGTAGCGCCCTGGGCATTCTGTGGTTCAATTACAGCCTTTATCGCCATTATGCGCGCCGGACAAAACCTAAAACCTATCCCGTTAGTTACGTGGATCAGCGAGGCGAGCTTTTTTATGTATCTTCTGCACCGACTAATTTATCGTTTGATGCGAAGTCTCTGGTTTCCAAGTAGCGAAGGGTGGAACATTGTATATCTATTATTCATCTGCCTACCGATAGTTGGAGTTACCGCGTGGCTTTGCCAAAAGGGCTATAATTCGTTATTGCAATCACGGCGGGCTTAACTACATTAATTTCATCAATTATGTGTTATTGTGGTGCTCAATCATTGCCATCGGTAATTCGGCGCAAACTTCGGCTTAGGCATGAAAACATACGTCTTTATCGGATTATTGGTGGTACTTTCCATTCTCGCGACGGCGATGCCAGCTTTGGCCTCGGCGCCGGCGC
Organism: Alphaproteobacteria bacterium; assembly: GCA_013286365.1. GTDB lineage: Bacteria > Pseudomonadota > Alphaproteobacteria > UBA9219 > UBA9219 > JABDFY01. The sequence continues at coordinate 25,114 of JABDFY010000005.1, read as the reverse complement.
TATTTACCACCGAAGAAGCGGCCCAGAACCACTGTCCAATTGATGCTGTCGTCTGGCTCAATCTCTCGACCGGTATTTATCACTTTAAAGGTCAACGATATTATGCAAACACGCGCAACGGGGCTTATACGTGTATGCGAGAGGCTATTCGAGCTGGAGACCACTCCTCTAGCCATAATAAACAGAAATAGGCCCCTAAATTCTATAAGTGCCTATTCGCAGTTCATTAGATTTATTTCGTGGTATATGGCGGATAAGCCCGATCATCCTGCTGCTGAGGCATCTGCCAACTATCCGTAGAATGATCTCTCATACCTTCATGATCATGGTCCCATTTACCGCGCATACCTCCATGGCCATGCTTATGGTGGCAGCCGTGATGATGCATGATCATTACACGTTCTTTAGGCGTGAACTGATCGGCAATGGAAGCCAAGGCATCAGTGCGCGCTTTGTGAATCTTATTATGGACTTGTTCGATCTGCCCACTAAGACTTGTGAAGGCATCGGCATCAAAGGTTTCAGCCTTCAAGACATTGTGCAACTGTTTGTGAAGTTTGTGCATTTCACTAAATTCGTCTTTGTTATCTTCATAAACCTTCTTCATAGTTTCATGATACAATTCTCTTTTCTCTTTCGGTAAGCGAAGCATTTCACATTGACCGTGGTGTGCCCACCTATCGTGACCTGCCTTGTTATGCTCTGCAGCGTCTTGTGCCCGAGCAGAACCCGATACAGCGAGCGCCAATAACAGAAACGCTGCTAGAAAAAATTGTCTGCACTTCATGTCTTTCTCCACTAAGCGAGATTATTCAGAATAGCCTAAGCTGTCCGAGATCGGCTAACCGCTTATTTTCGCGGCGCGACATACTCATGAAAAATTATGACATATTTATGGCGGAAGATTTATTTTTGACGAAACCTTGATTTACAAATCTCTGATTAAATTTTTTCAACGACTAGTTACAGAAAAAATTTAACTCAGCGGACCCTTACACCGACGCCGATATTGGGACCATAGTAGGCAGGCCCGTAATAGGCTCGTCCATAATAATAGGGATAGGGAGGATACGCATAATAATATCCCGCAGGACCCGGGTAATATCCCTCTTCAGCGGGAACCGGTTCAACCACAGCGCAACCCGCGATCAAGAGTAAAACCAAAGCTGCAGCACTCAAACGCGCGCCAAAATGGACGATAGAATTGAAACTAGAAGCGCTTTGCATGAATTTTCTCCCCGATCTCTCCCGCCATACGGCCCCCAATATATCCGTCAAAGCATGGCATAATGATGGAAAAAAAAGATGAAAAAATTAAGACCCATAGCAACCTTCTTTAGTCGTTTGGTTTGTTTATCTTAGATTTGATCGTCTTTTTCTGCAGGGGATTTATTAGGATTATATAATATATTCAATCACTTAGTGGGTAACTTGCCATTAGGCGTTTTTGCCGGCGCCACTGACTATTCAACATAAGCAATTTCATGCCCCGGTACCCACGTTTACGGTTGGCCGCTCCGATCTTAAAAGCCATCCTGTAATGCTTGAATAACGTTGCATAGGCATCCGACAGCCGCGTGTCTTTATCCCAAATGTGCGTCGCCTCAGAGCCCACGCCATTAACTTCGATAAGCCGGAAACCAGTACCTCGCTTTAAATCTGCCAAAGAAGAATAGCGTACATCGAAGCGGCCGAAATAGAACTCTGGTAAACTCTTTGCCATCTCATCAAAGCATCTCGTCATCGCAGGTGTGATTTCAGAATTGCCGTTTTGGAAAATCGACCCCTTGCAATGATTGCCAACGAACACGAGCGGTATTCTTTCGCCCAGAGACGGTATAGTGTCCAGCCTTTCTTCCAACCGCGGTAGATACAATTTAGCAATCTGCCCAGCACGTTGGTCATTTATAATCAACTCACGTAAAGTTGAGACACCGTCACCATCAACATAAGGCGCAAACTTGAGCGTAAGAGAAGTTATAATGCCGGACGCTTCCCCAGGCTGGCGTACATAAAAGACACCCGCTTCGAGTGGATCATGAATGAGTTCCTGTAAAATCACACGCGTCGAACGAGGATACTCTAGAAAATAGCGTCTTAAAGCCTCTTGTCCTTTAGCAACCCTTACACCTGTGCCATTACAACTAATGTCAGGTTTTACAACGATGGGGTAACTAAGGCCTGCCGCACACATTGCAGCTTCTGCTGTTACATGATCGCGGTCGCATATTGCAGCCGTGACGAAACTGGTGTAACGCGCCACCAAATGGCATGCCGGAGCGCCAATTTGATCTAGAATACCTACCTTCGATTCGCCGCACATTCCGCCTGTTTCAATAAACGGATTAGCAAGCGTTGGTAGGGCTAAGTCACGATGTTTGAGCCCTAGCGCAATCCATTGCAACACAACAGGCAAATAGAAGATCCAACCGGGCCAATATTCAAAATAGGACAATGGAGCCTTCGTAACCGAAAAATCGCGGCGGCGAGAACGCTGGTAGAGGCCTGCTGAACTAATATTGGTCATCGGCGCACTTCATAGAACCGGCGTGCAAATCTACCAAGCAAAATAATACTGAGGGTAAAAGCCATCACCCCAAGCCAACGCCATTCGCCCAAATGCTTCATGATTAACGCCCCAAAACTCAGCGATACACCAAACAGCAGGGTCGTCCAGATGAGTGTTGCAACAACAGAAGCGAGGACAAATGGGGCAAATGGAACAGCCAAATAGCCACAAGCCGTATATGTTGGTAGGCGCATGCCAGGCAAAAAGCGGCTGGTAAACACAGCCATCCCAACACGTCCATCAAGCCACTGGCGAGCCGGAAGTGTGCGGCATTCTGGCAGAAATTGTTGAAACCAGCCTGTCCATGCCGATAGCCGACCAAGACCATATAATCCAAGATCGCCCAGAACGATGCCAACAAAAAGAGCACCAAGCGCATACACCATAGGGATTAATCCCTCTTCGGCTCGCATAGCGGTCAAGACTGTTGCTGCATCTTCAAGAATAAAAGTACCGACGACAATTACACCTGATTGAAAAAACGGTTGATGGGCAGAAGCCGCAAGAATTGTGTTGAAGGAATTGCTAAACATATTTCCTCATTTGATACTTACTTTTAGTCAAAGTTGGCGCGACTAGTTTGTGCATGAGCGCAGAGAACCGAAGTCTGAAGCAAACTAAATCAAGAGGAAGATACAGTAGTTAACCACACGCGACAACTTGAATGATAGAGCGAAGAATAGAAATGTATATGATCGCGCGTCAATTACAAATTCGTTTCTAGAAAATGATTGGATTCCAGGTCGGTATTCTAAACCGCGCGCCAACTGCCAAAGACCGCCGCGATAAAGAATGGGCGCCGACATACGTCGGCCCCATAAAACAACATTTCTGGGTAATAAAATCGTCTTGCGTTTGGATATATTTTGCATTGAGAAGTCATCACGTTTATTCCGTTTCAATGAAGACAAAAGTCAACTTTAATTTTGTCGCAAATAAGGCGCAGACAATAATTTGTCATACGCAGCGGCTAGAGCGAGAGTGCAAATACAATAAGTATAGTGGACCTCAGACAATGGCTGACGATAGTCGTCGAGCGCTCAAATGAGATCTTTGCACCCAACTCATTTGTTAAGCGCCATACGCTTAATCATGAGATCAAATGCTGCCTTGATACGATTTACGGGCTCGATTTTGTAGGGGAACTGCTCATTATGTTGATGGACCAACATACAAGCATTAACTTCAAACACAACGACACGCCCTGACCGATCAAGACCACAATCGATGCCAAAATATTCAAGCCCTACACTGTGACGGATTGCGCGTAAGGCTTCGTATTGATGAGGTCCAAATGTGGCATGAGGGTTTTCAAGAAAAGATTTTTCTTCATTCTGCATCCACACCTGGTTTGCCATGTCCGTAGTTACATGATGGATTTTCCATTTGTCATCAATAGCAAGATGGTAAGGAAGAATTTCGTCGTTGACGAATATATAACGGTATTTTCTGAAATATCCGTCGCTTGAGCGGTAATCAACATAATCCGTAACATAAAAATCTGCATCAGGATGCTGCGCTACAAAGGTCATCAATCCTGTATTGTCATCGATCTTCTCAAAATTTTGCCCGCCATGAGTTCCGGTAAGACGTACAAGAAAGGGGAACGAAAATGGCGTCTGGCTCATGTCAAAGTTTGTAGCGCGCAAATCGGAACCCTTATAGCGGAGTGTTTCGGGAACACAACAATTTGGTGTGGATTTTAAAATACGCGCTATAGACGCTCGGTCAGTCAATAATATTTTCCGAGGGTGATTGACGGTTGGTTTGCCTAGACGGTCGACAAGATCCACTGCTGGTACCAGCATTGCATGTCCTTGATCAACGTCAGCAATAAGATTGACAACGACGTCGGAACAATTACGTAACATTTCGATGTCATAAGAAATATCCGGAAAAAAGTTAAGTATGTTATTTTCGTATTCCGCCCGATCCGCGAGACAATCGAGTGGCGTGTTGCCCGCGCCGGGGGCAAAGAGCAGAAGCGCCCGAAAGTCAGGTGGTGATTTAGTCGCTGAGATAGTAATCAAGGGTTTTAATTGGAGGCTGCGCCGATAGTTTTTACTTGCCGCCTCATTATCACCCACGGCCTGCTGGATATTTGCTACGTACTGCAAAGCTTCGGCGTCGTCGTCTTTTTTTGCTAGTACTCTACGAAAATAGCCAAGCGCTGATTCCAGATTGCCTGCCGCTACATGCGCCATGCCCAGCTGCTTCAATACAGGAAGGTCGCCTGGTTGCTCCTCCAAAAGTTTCGTCAGTAAAATGATCGCCTCGTCATATTTCTCCGTACGTCGCAGCAACTGGGCAAGGTTGATGCGCGCCGGCCAATGTGAAGGAACTATCGACAGGGCTCGACGGTACAGTTCCACGGCATCTTCGAGACGCCCAGCTCGGGCATAAGCAGTGCCAAGATCGCATAAACATCCCGGTAAATTAGGATCGAGATTTAAGGCGGACTCGAAGCACGTGGTGGCATTGATAAAATCACCCTGTTCCATTAAGGATCCACCCAGCGAGATATGGAGTTCGATTAAGCTGGGATCAAGCTTTAACCCTTGTTTAAAATAAGCAGCCGCTTCAGCATTACGCCCCGACAAACGAAGAGCCGTGCCTAAATTGTTATAGAGCAACGCATGTCGCGCCGTCATTTCTCCGCGGCCTTCTAGAATGGCAAGAGCGCGACTAAGGTGTCTAAGCGCCTCATCAATATTTCCACCACGCAACTTTAAAGTGCCTAATAACTGATGTGCCTGAAAATTATCGGCATCCTTTTCTAGGGCCTTACAATAAAGTGCTTCAGCTTCATTGAGTTCTCCCTCCTGATGATGCGTGAAGGCTCTGTCAATAATGGGATCGACGGCTGAAGTAGCTGACATTACTCACCCGTGGTTGTAGGGAAGGTCACCCCTTGATAAGGGTAAAAATATCTGCCAGTAACTGCAGTAATTTGACCTGATTGCAGATATCATGATCTCTTTTTCTTCGTTTTTGACGTATTCGGCTGTTTTGCTTTGCTGGCGGGTTTAATATCAACACTTATAATATTATTGTTGTCATCGACATGGACAACTTTATGTTTGACTTTCTCTGCCTCCTCAAGAGTACCGTGCGCGAGAGCTAGTATGATGACTTTGTCACCAGGTTGAAATAGTCGCGCAGGACAACCATTGAGACAAATCTCGCCAGGGCCCCCAGAGATTGCGTAAGTTTCCCAATGAGCGGCATTAGCCATACTGTTAATATGGACTAGCTGAAAGGGAACTATGCCGGCCGCTTTCATGAGCTGCCTATCAATTGTGATGCTGCCTTGATAATTAAGACATGCGTCGGTGACGCGCACACAATGTAGTTTTCCGGTACAAACAGTAATCAACATGTCACCCTCTTAGGTTATCCATGTAGGCTAAGCGTTCGACACTTAGACATCAATATCAAAGCTGACGAATAAGTTGTGCCGTTTTATCAAGCACTAATAAAGCCTCATCAATGACAATATCCTCGCCGCGTCCATGAGAAGCAAGAGCATCAACTGCTAATCGTGCACTCATGCATAGGCGCAATGCACCAACTGGCATGCCATGACTATCAGCACATAGCACTGGTTGTCCAACTTGGCAGCGCCGTTTTGTCACGGTTGATTTTAGATTAATACCGCTCTCTTTGTTAAGAAGTTTATATATTTGCTTTGTTTCATCGCGGTTTAACATGCTCCCGTCTGTTCCTTCATGGCGCAACAAGAATGGAAATATCGTCCTAACACTGTCCCAATTATCCGCTACCGGAAGTGGATTTCTATTAAGGTCTGGTAACGTTAGAGGTGAAAACAATGATTCCGACGCGATCCGATCGTTAATAACTGCGGCAAACCGTTTAAAAAACGCAAGGATACGTTCAGCTGACAGCTCTTCAAATGCACACATCTCATTCAATGCCGCCTCCCAGCGCAACAAAAGGCCGTAATTTGCAGCCTGCGCAAGTCCCCGTCTTGCCGCCCAATTTAGAGGCCAGTCCGCGCAAGCAGAATACGCGCGTAGGGCGGGTGGAAGTGAAACATTATGCATTCGTTGGGCTACTGCTGGTGGCAAAAAAAGCACACCCGAAAATGTGGGTCCTGTGTAAAACTTCGACCCTGTAACGCCAACCCACAATCCTTCTTCAAGGTAGGCGCGCAACGTAGATGAAGCCAGACGAAATTGGCAAGCGTCGACAAGAACATCGACCTGATTAGGAAACCGTCGGCGTAGATCAAATACACACGCTAAACTTGGTGCTATTAACCCTGTCTTCGAGACGTCGACCGTATTGAGTAACACACGTCGTCCGGCTGCAACAGCACTTTCGACAGACGAGCTTACGTCTGCATCGATAATGGCTATGTCTTTAAACTGGCCATCCTCTGCATGTAAGGGTACCACATGCAAATCTATATTGCAGTTCTGACCGATGGCTTCGCCAACGACAACATCATCGTAAGCCGTATGATTGACAAAATGGCGACCCTTCAGCGCTGCCAAAACGCCACCACCTGTTTCAGCGAGTTCGACCATAATGGCAAGTAACGGCGCATCACTTGCGGAGCGCGCAAGCTGGGCCGTCAGCAAATGAAGATCCGTTCCTGAGGCAGCGAAGATGGTATCTAAGCCCGTAAGGCTATCTAATTTTAGAGTCTTGAGAAGTTCACCACGGATGCGGCTCAATTCTTGCTCATAGACAGCAGACGGTGCTCTACGACCAGTTTCCTTTTCCAATCGCTGATAAAGTTTCGCCGCGGCCGCATAGCCAGAGAATGATATAGTCGAAGCAGTTGATGAACCATAGGCCAGGACCTCGGGTTCTGGGTCTGTTGAACAGCCATATTTTTCTAGTCCGCGTTCGCGATCGCATATGAGGCGTGGGAATGTTTCCATTAAATTAGCTCTTCAGCCCCTTCCATATCTTTGATTGAAACTCTCTGTTGTAGATATGGTCTTACTTCATAGGAACACAACAAGAAAGAAAACTAATCCGAAAATTTTCTGGTCTTGAGTACTTCGCCCACTCTTAAGACCATACGACTAGCGGTCGTCATGAAAAACGCTGGTATCAAACCGTGAATAATCAAGCAGAAAGCCACAGCCGTTAACTGCCCACTCAATTTGAGTGTGAAGACCATATGTTGAAAGTATGTTTCCCCCTGCTCATGTGGGTGAGCAAATAAAAGATTATCAACGCTTTTATTTAGTTGTATGGATACTTTCGACATCGATTGCTGAAGTGGCTGCATCCTACTTCCCCTTTGTCTCAAATGAGGCAACGTTCCTATGTAGCCCTACCCTAGTCATTGCCGCGTCTCGTTCGTTTTTGTTGCAACTTACATGCCAGCGAAAATGCTCTTAAATCACCTAAAAATGTGTCTAAACTTATGGAAATTCAATCGGTTACCGTCTGTACAAGCTGTCAATATGGCTGCGGGATAAGACATATTTGCCTACCATAAATGGTGAGAGGAAAATTATTCATATCGAGGTCGCCACCTCAATCAAGTTGGTCGACCACATATCCACAGCTATTCTGCCTATTATCGATCTGATATTGGTCGTGGTACTCGTTCTTCATCAGATCTCGACATATGAGTACATTTTGATAAATAACGCCCATTTTCCTCTGAGGATATTGACCAAACTGCTTCGCTAACCTCCAGCGCAACTAGATAACCCAAAACAAGGTTGAAGCTTTGAACAAATACACACTTTTTATAATGATGATTGTCTTAGGTTGGTTGCCAGCCATGCCGGTACAGGCTCATCCACATATTTTCGTGCGTTATGACGTTACCATAGCAAAAAGTGACCCAGGATATATCAAATTACATTTTAAGTTCGCAATTCACGATATCGCCAACCCACTCTTGTCCCCTGATGCAAAAATTGGTGATGTTCCTTTGCTTAAAAAGGACATGCTCGCAAATATTGCTGAGCACCCATTTTTCCTTTATCTCGATATCAACGGAAAGGATATGAGGCAGCAAGTTGTCGAACTTGTGAGTTCGCAGGCCAATGGCGACGATCAGACCTTTACCTTCGACCTAGTTCTTCCCGACGGCATGAAAAGCTTTGGCTTCTCTCTCTACGATCCGACTTATTTTGATACTGTTTGGCAAAATTCTACCGATTCAACAGATAATAAACTCACCAACATGCGTTGCTCTGTAGAAGTACAGGATATTGGTAAAACGGTTTGGGGCATGCTGCAAGCCCAGCACATCGCCTGTAGCGACGGGAGCGAAGCATCACCTGTCATCCACCGACCTAATATATCGCCGCTTCAAGCACCAACAAAAGATCTTCAGGATTTTGGCACGAGCAAAAGCGTTCTACCCTAGATTTCATCTTGCATTTAATTGCATGGCTGCCTTGAGTTTAGGCACGTTATTGCGGAACATATCGAGATAAGTCGGCGCCGGACCAGTTTTAGCTGACAGAGCATCCGAATAAAGCGTACCGCCCATCTGAGCACCTGAGTCTCTGGCGATTTGCTCGATGAGTTTTGGGTTTGTCATGTTTTCAATAAATAGCTGCTTAACCCCCTGCTCTTTAATTTGATTTATCAGCGCAGCGACATCTGCCGCCGCAGGTTCCGCGTCAGTACTTAAACCAACCGGCGCCAGGAATTTCACACCGTAGGCCTCGCCAAAATATCCGAAGGCATCGTGACTAGTTATGATTTTTCTTTGCTGTAGGGGTATGGAGCCAAACTGTGAATGCACATAATCGTCCATATTTTTCATTTCAGCTTCATATTTGGCAGCGCGCACACGAATTGTTGCAGCTTGATCAGGCAGTGCTTTTTCAAGGGCCAAGGTGATGTTTTTGGCATAAAGACGTCCATTCGTAAGGTCTTGCCAGGCGTGGGGATCATCGACCGTCACAGAAGAGCCGCCCTCATGTTCAGACATTTCTCTGACTTTTACTCCTCTCGAAGCAACAATGACTTCGCCATGATAACCCGATGCTGAAACTAATCTTCCGACCCATCCTTCAAAACCAAGGCCATTTATAAAAACTAAGTCGGCTTTTGCGATAGCCTTAGCGTCCTCAGGCGAAGGTTCATAGGTATGCGTATCCATATCAGGCCCGACTAACGATTTAACCGTAACCGCGTCACCTCCAATATGGCTCACCATATCGGCAAGAATGCTAAAACTGGCGACGACTTGCAGAGGTCTTTGCGCCGCTTCTGCCGGTGAAACAAGAAGCAATAACATCCCAAGGATTGCTAGAGACGTCTTATTCATAATGAGCTCCATGATAAACAATTATTAGCTATGATTGTGTTACAATATAACATAGCATCATGGGGCGTAAATGTTAAGCCCTTGTTCGGCCGTTTAAGAGAAGACCATTCCAAAAAACCGGTAAGCTGTTTATCTTGGAAAGTCGTCAATCTAAGTAAGGAACCCGACAGATGTTTTATATGAGTGTCATTGAGCGGCTTATTGTAGCGTTCGTCCTTGCAGCGCTGATCGCACTCATTTCCACCTGGGCGACGCGGGTTTAAACTCCAGATGACAGACATCATTACCCTTGAAAATGTGACAGTTCGTTATGGTCGCCATGTTGCCTTGCAGGATATTTCTGGAGCATTCCATAGTGGTTCTCTAACCGCAATTGCCGGTTATAACGGTTCTGGCAAAAGTACGCTCCTTAAGACGATCGTTGGAATCAAAAAGCCAAACTCCGGCCGCATTAGCATCAAGGGTAGCCCCAAAATAGCGTATTTACCCCAGATCACATCAATTCAGCGGGATTTTCCTATATCAGTTTTAAAGGCCGTTTGCACAGGATTTTGGTCCAGAGTAGGAAATTTCAATGCCATCTCAAACGACCTAAAACGCAATGCCACAGCGGCTCTTGCGGAAGTGGGTTTGATAGGTTTCGAAAATAGACAGATCAGTGAATTATCCGGCGGCCAGTTTCAACGCATGTTATTTGCGCGCGTAATTGTGCAAAACGCGTCTGTCGTTCTACTCGATGAACCATTTACGGCCGTTGATGCCGAAACAACAGCTCGGCTCATCCAAATTCTTCTCAATTGGCATCGCCAAGGTAAAACCGTCATTTGCGTATTACATGATCTATTGCTTATCCAGAAATATTTTCCTGATTCGTTCGTTCTCGCCGGTAAATGTCTTGGGCATGGCCATACCCACAAGATGCTTGAAGATAAATTATTATCCTTCGATCTCGACATGGCAGAAATTTGCGCAGGCCCAGAGACAGAAGCTCATCTCAAACATGACCACAGTCATCATGACCATACCCATGATTGATATGGTTTTGGATCCCTTTATTCAATACGCTTTCATGCGTCGTGCCCTCGCTGCGTGCGCCATACTATCCCTTGGCAGTACGCCGCTTGGCGTCTTTATGACCCTTAGGCGCATGACGCTTGTCGGCGATGCCATGTCACACGCAATCCTGCCGGGCGTCGCTCTAGCGTTTGCCTCCTTTGGCCTCGCCTTGCTGCCTATGACGGTGGGCGGCTTAATCGCCGGTATCACCGTTGCAATCCTGGTCGTTTTCCTCACGCGTTACACGCAACTGAAAGAGGATGCGAGCTTTACGATGTTATATTTGCTCTGCCTAGCGAGCGGCGTCGTCATCATAAGCCTAAAGGGAAATAGTGTCGATTTACTGCATATGTTGTTCGGTAACATACTTGCCATAGACAATGCCTCTCTACATTTGATTGCCTCAGTCAGCTGCATAACTATATTTATTTTGGCGATTTTTTATCGCGGACTAATCATTGAATGCTTTGATGCGGATTTTGCCAGTGCCGCGCGACATGGGCGAAGCTGGTCGCGACAGATATTTTTTGTTTTGCTTGTCATCAATCTGATCGCGGCGTTTCAGGCACTCGGTACACTGATGGCGCTCGGCATTATGATATTACCGGCTATTGCATCACGCTTTTGGACTAATAACATTGATAACATTATTCCGCTTAGCATCGGAATTGCCTTATTATCTTCCGTTGCAGGATTGCTTTTATCCTACTATGAAAGAATTCCTTCCGGCCCAACTGTCGTTCTTATTGCCGGAACAATTACACTTATATCGGTATTAGCTGGACGTTGCGGCAGTCTGGTTAGTTTTATCTGCAATAAAGATTAGCTCTTCAACTTCTGACCTCAGACCTAGCCCGTAAGACTATACAAGGTGCCGGCAAATAGAAGCCCACCGGTTGCAATGACAATCAAGGCCGCCGTAATGCCCAAAGCTCTTGATACCCACTGATGTTTTGTGTTTGCATCTTCTTCGTTCCCAACGACGACGTGACGCAAGAAAATTGATACGGTGCCAATAGCCGTAATCGTTCCCCACATACCTAAGGCAATGGCGATAACAGCCAGTATGCCAGCCCATAACACCCCGTTGGCGAGCGTGAAAAGAAGAATGATCATTGAGCCTGTACAAGGTACAAGGCTAGCCGCCGCAAAAAGGCTCATGGCCTGTTTACTCTTTATATTCATAGCTTCGTCGGTACCGGAATCTTGAGCCTCGTGATCATGGCCATGATGATGATGCCCATGCCCGCAAACGTTGCATTTTGGTTTATTCCTGATAGCCCTTTGCAATAACCACAAGCCGATGATGGCTATCATCCCATACCCAACAAGCTCAATATAGCGAGCGTCGTCCAATACTTTGAACTGTCCTAAACCAAGGACAAGATATAGGGCAACGACCACACCAACGGCCGTAATGGTATGTCCAATAGCCATGAGCAGACCTGCCCATACCCCGTCGCGCCACCGCGCCTGATTACCAAGAAAATATGAACTAACTATAACCTTGCCATGACCGGGTGCCAGCACGTGAAAAACACCATAACCAAGACTGATGAGGAGCAATCCCCATAGAGCGGTTAGAGATTGGCCTTCCTTGAGGGCTTCAATTTTATCCGTGATAGCCTGATGGATCTGTCGTTGAATGTTGATGATCTGATGCATAAAAGGCGTTGAAAATAAATTCATATAGGATGAGTTCACTTCCGAGGGTCGCCCGGAAACAAAGGGATCAGCAGACGCCACAGCACACAGGAGGCCAAGTGTGATGGCAATCATTAGCACCGTATGCAGCAGCTTATTCATCTTACCTCACTTTAAGAACTTGTTTATCCGACTGAAAAATTAGCCGATCAATCCGCCGGCAGCATTTTACGCATAAATTTCCCGGTTTAGTCATACAAAGATTCGAGCCGTAACAAAGTTTCAATAATACCTAGGTACTAGCATGACAATTTACAACATACACCGCAAAGGCTCCCCACGTCTGACTAACGCGTGGTTGTCCGGCATGATATTCGCACGTTGGAGCCTTAGCACCATCGCTAGATGATGTCGTAATAAACGGTTTTGGCTTCATCGTGGCAGAAGACATAATACCGACGCTATCGGATTCAGCCCCCAACATAGGTGGCCCGATATCAACATAAAACTCGGGATCGTAAAGTGACAGTTCAACCTCCTTGGCAGGATGTGGCAATATAATGGTAAAAGTGTATTCAAGATTTTTGCCTTTGAGCAGCGCACCAAAATCCGAAATTTCTTTAGGTTCGAACTCTTTTCCGTCGAATTTTATATAAGTATAGTAATGATAGTTTTTAAGATTGGAAAACGCACTGTCTCGCAACGTATTAACATTTTTTGGTGTGATAGATTTAATATTGAAGTCCTCCTCAACCATTGAGGTGAACATATCATCAAAATGCCAACGAAACTTGAGCTTGGTAATACCCTCTTTGCTGCTGACGGCATCGACATAATAATCGACCCATACATGGGGATGGGCCAAAGCTGGGTGCATAAAACCTAACAATAAGAGAGGACTTATTATTAAGAGCTTCACGAAGGGGCATTTAGGCATTGCCATCTCTCGATTAAGGTTTCCAGCCGCATCATTAACTAAGCAGTTGCACATTATACAGCAGTAATAATTCCAGCCTAAATTAGGTTGGCTTAGATCTATTAACACCTGGCATCACATAGAAACAAATGCTATTTAGTTTCATAAATTAAATATTGTTTAGAAAAAACGAGCAGATTTTTATAAAGAGATTTTAACTTGGATTTACAACCCCATCAGATAGCCAAGATTGCTGAATACCAGTTAGCTGCGCTGGCGTTTGCTGAACGCCTGTTTAGTCCAACACACTTGGGCAAACACTGGATTAGCGATGAGTTGGGCATGGATCGGCCCGGTTATAGCCATAATGAGACCGAAGCCATCGCAATAATCATGCGTGAAGCTGACAAAACGGGAATGGAGCTTTACCAAGATCTGGCAGGCAATGCTTATATGGTTTATCCCGGCGTGGATCGGCAAAAGCCAGCTGTCCTGATTGGTTCGCATCTTGATGCCGTCAAGAGAGGGGGACCATTTGACGGTCCAGCCGGTATTGTGTCGGCATTATCCGCAGTTAAAGTTCTACATGATGCAAAAATGGACGATGCCGCATTTGCACCACCACAAGATATTTGCGTGGCTGTCTGGCGCTGCGAAGAAAGTCCACGATTTGAAAAGTTTGGCATCGGATCGGGCATAGCCACAGGCAATGCAGATGAAAACATTCTTAGGAGGGCGACTAGAGAAGGACAAACGCTTGAAGAGCTTATGATAGATACTCGCTTTGGTGATGAGAGCCAAAAAGCAGCCGATATGGGCAAACTAAAGATCAAGATTGCCCAACGTGAATGTTTAATTCCTTTTGAAGAATGTATCGATTCTGCTCTAGAGATTCACATCGAACAATATGATACTCTTTTAAAGGCAAGACAAAAGATCCCCAGTTTAAACCTTGGCATCGTCAACGTTATCAAAGGCAATGTCCGGGTTCCTCGATTTTCTTTTCGCGGCACATCTCAACATTCTGGCACAGGCACCCAAGACGACCGAAATGATGCGGGTTTAAAATTAATTGATTTTTTAGCGTTAGTTAAACGAGGGATATTATATTTGGAAGGAGGACCTAAATTTTTGCGGTGGACACGGATTTGGAGAAAAAATGACCTTGTTTTAACGTTCCCAATATTTGGCACCAAAAACGACAATTTAACATCAACCCCGGCTCTCGCTGAAACGGCATTTGAAGTAAGATCAACTGATTCAAACGTTCTTCGTAAAGCAGAGGCTATTCTTCGTAGATGTGCAAAGAAAGTTCTGCAGGCTAATGGCGAGCCCTACAATGAAGAAGATTTACGTGCAACGAAAACAGAACCCGTCCGCCTCAATGAGAAATTGCAAAGTGTTTTCCGTAAACTAGCGGAAAATCTAAACATAACAACAATGAATCTACCCTCGCCTGCTGGACATGATATTATGAACCTTGCTCAATATGTGCGCTCTGTCCTGATTTTTATATGCCATAACGGAATTAGCCATGATCCAAAAGAAAAACTTGGGCTAAACGAATTTGATAATCCTTACGAGATTGGTAAACCGTTTGCGGATGCCATTAAACTGGCCGCTGCTTACATGTTAACAGAAAAAGAGCCAGATCCCTCTTCTGCGTCAAAGCCAAAAAAACCCATCGGAGCTGCCTTACTGAATAAGGGGGGAAGCAGGATCGAAATGAGAGACGGGAACGTCATCGTCTGCCAGCCCACCTAGAAGTGGCTCTAGTCGAGGACAATGCAAACCCTTCTTATTGCACCGCAGCCACACTTGTATATTTAAGTCATTGATAAGATTAATGTTCTAATACATTGTAAACTATGTCTATTTCTATTTTATCGTTAATCAATTATTGACCGGTTGGTCCTATTCTTGGTGCACCGCACAAGACACCTGCACGTTGTCGCGTTTACGCGAAGACAAGCGGGTTAAACTCTAGGGAGGCCGTCATGGCTGTGTTTGAAAATCCTAAACAGGTCGTTCCTGAAACGCATCTTGGTGAGGCCGCTGCTCAGCAACCTCTGTCTGGCATCGCCCGCATTGATGACACCGCTGCCGTCAGTGGTAACGGTCGGGGCGGATTTGTACGTCACGAAGAAGCTGAAAAAACGAAGTCTTCCAAAAAGTAATTCTAATCAGCTCGCTTTCTGATCAGCGTTAAGCGCGACGCCTTTGTTGGTGAGCATTTGTAGTAGCTCGCCGCTTTGGAACATCTCGCGCATAATGTCGCTGCCACCGACAAATTCGCCCTTGATGTAGAGTTGTGGGATTGTCGGCCAATTGCTGAAGTCCTTGATGCCCTGACGCACACCTGGATCGGTCAGCACATCAACACCTTTAAATTTTACGCCTAGCATGCCAAGGATCTGCACCGCTTGTGCCGAAAATCCGCATTGCGGAAAGACAGGCGTGCCCTTCATGTAAAGCACGACATCGTTTGTATTAACATCAGCGCGTATACGCTCAGCAACAATCGGATCCATATCTCTTTCTCCTTATCAAAAATATTATTGGGCAGGGGCAACCGTCGTTAGAGCTAACGCATGCAACACACCGCCGACGCGTCCCTGCAACGCCGCATAAACGAGTTGATGCTGCTGTACACGCGACATACCAGCAAAGACAGCGCTTTCGACGACGGCCGCATAATGATCACCATCGCCGCGTAAATCTTTAATTTCAATTTTAGCGTCGGGCAGCGCTTCTTTAATCAAGCGTTCTATTTCTTTAGCTTCCATCGTCATAGCATTCCTCAATCACTCATATACGCAGGCAACCAGCTTTCGTGAAGTGTCCGTAATTGTGTTAGATCAAGTGGTCTGCTGCCACTCATGGCCAAAGCTTTACCGGCTACGTGTCCGATTATAGCATAGGAAATGCCTGCAGTTTTAGCTAGTTTTTCGAGCTTTTCCGGCTGGTTGGTTGTGACAACGTAGCGTCCTTGATCCTCGCCAAACCAGTAGCTCGCCCCAAGCCCATCATCGGCCTTTAAGTGACAACCCTTGTCACCAGCCAATGCCATCTCGGCAAGGGCAACAACAAGCCCACCATCAGATACATCATGGCAAGATGTTATCGCACGGTCATCAATTAAGTTGCGAATAAAGTCACCCAGCCTTTTCTCGGCCGCAAGGTTAACCGGTGGCGGCGCCCCCTCTTCACGGCCGTGAAGTTCTCTTAAATATAAAGACTGTCCTATATGTCCCAATGTATCCCCAAAGACAAAAATGGTTTCGCCTTCGGCTTTAAAGGAAATGGTCATAGCCTTCGTCACGTCTTGCAATATCCCGACACCGCCTATAACTGGCGCAGGCATAATGGGATTGCCATTGGTTTCGTTATAAAGACTGCAATTTCCGGAGACCACCGGATAATCAAGCGCTAAACAGGCCTCACGCATACCCTGCACGGCGCCTACGAATTGGCCCATGATGCGTGGCTTTTCGGGATTACCGAAATTCATATTGTCGGTAATGGCCAAAGGTCGCGCACCAACGGCCGTCAAATTTCGCCAAGTTTCTACAACCGCCTGTTTTCCCCCCATAATCGGATCTGCCGCACAGTAACGTGGCGAGCAATCGACGACCATGGCCAGGGCGCGTTGAGTATTATGAATGCGCACAACGGCCGCATCGCCGCCAGGGCCTTGCGCTGTGTCGGCACCAACAAGGCTGTCGTATTGTTCCCAAATCCAACGACGCGAACAAAGATCGGGCGATGCCATCAATTTTTGTAAAGCATCCAAGATTGTCATGCCAGCAGGCAACGGGTAGGCGTTTGCTGGCAATGTTTCTAGCTGCGCTGTAGGCTCCCAGGGACGATTATAAAGCGGCGATTGATCAACCAAAGGTCCAACCGGTATATCAATCTCTGTCTTACCGTGACGTTTGCCAACCAAATGGCCGCTAGCCGTCAGCTTGCCGATCACGGCAAAATCAAGCTCCCATTTACGGAAAATGTTACCAGCTTCGACCTCACGTCCCGGCTTGAGCACGATCAACATCCGCTCTTGGCTTTCGGAGAGCATAATTTCATACGCACTCATTCCCAACGCACGCAATGGTACCTTATCAAGATCAAGCTCGATGCCGAGATTGCCTTTGGATGCCATTTCAACTGCCGAGGAAGTTAAACCAGCAGCCCCCATATCTTGAATGGAGATTATTGCATCAGTTGCCATCAATTCAAGGCAAGCCTCGATCAAAAGTTTTTCTGTAAATGGATCACCGACTTGCACAGTAGGACGTTTGCTTTCAGCATCGGCGTTAAATTCTCCCGACGCCATCGTCGCCCCCTTGATGCCATCGCGTCCGGTTTTAGAGCCGACATAGACCACGGGGTTACCGACACCGGCTGCTTTCGAATAGAAAATCTTGTTCTTATCGGCAATTCCAACAGTCATGGCATTAACGAGACAATTACCGTTATAGCTCGCGTGAAAATTGGTTTCGCCGCCGACAGTTGGTATGCCGACACAATTACCATAACCGCCAATACCAGCAACAACGCCAGCCACGATCGATTTTGTCTTAGGATGTTTCGGATCACCAAAACGTAAGGCGTTTAAATTCGCAATCGGGCGTGCCCCCATCGTAAAAACATCGCGTAGAATGCCTCCTACGCCTGTAGCCGCCCCTTGGTAAGGCTCAATATATGAAGGATGATTGTGGCTCTCGATCTTAAATATCGCTGCCAAACCCTCGCCAATATCGATAACGCCAGCATTCTCACCAGGGCCGCAAATAACATGGGGCGCTTTGGTCGGCAGCTGTTTAAGCCATACACGGGTTGACTTATAGGAACAATGTTCTGACCACATGGCGGCCGCAACACCTAATTCTGCTAGGCTCGGATCACGGCCTAACACCCGCAAGAGAACATCATATTCCTCACGCGTCATACCATGATCCGCAATTAAGTGTTCGAGTTCAGCACTTGCATTGGCTTTCTTTTGCGCAGTCATATTCATTGCAGGGCTCTCACGATACTATCAAAAAGAGCGGCGCCGTCCGTACTGCCGTGCATGGGCTCAACGGCGTCCTCAAGATGCGGCATCAAACCAAGTACAGTCCGACCATTATTAAAGATGCCGGCAATATCGCGCGCAGCTCCATTAGGATTATCGCAATAGCGGAAAGCGATTTGGCGATTATCTTCGAGGTGGTTTAAAGTGTCATCGGAGGCAAAGTAATTGCCATCACCATGGGCAACGATCACATCAATTTCCTGCCCCTGTTTGTACAATCTGGTAAAATCACTTTCGGCATTTTCAACTCGCAATTTTACGCGACGGCATACGAATTTTAGTTTTGAATTTCGTAATAAAATTCCCGGCAGCAATTGTGTCTCACATAAAATCTGAAAGCCATTACATATTCCAAGCACTCTGACGCCTTTTTTGGCGCGATCAACGACCTCACGCATAATCGGTGAATGCGCAGCCATTGCGCCGGTGCGCAAATAATCGCCATAAGAGAAGCCGCCAGGCAAAACAATCAGGTCAGTTTTGGGCAATGCGCTGTCGCCATGCCAAATAACTTGCGGCTTCCTGCCCATGGCCCGCTCTAGCGCCATAATTGCGTCTTGCTCGCGATTCGAGCCGGGAAAGTTGATAACGGCGGCTAGCATAGAAAAAGCCCTCTTCAATCAACCATTTTGGTTGAATTGAGGGGCAATGTAAGGCCACAACACGCGCGAGGCAAAAGGAATTTTCATAGCCAAGACAGCTGAAATCCTGCTTTCTTGACCATCTTTCACTCGGTATGCTGAGCCATGTCCATGTGCCATTACTTCACCTCATGAGCCGATTATCCTCTTCCGAGCATCTCGGCTTTATTGACAAGCTACGCCTGATTAATTGGGGATTGGTGGCGTTGATTATCGCCATTGGCAGCATAGGTATAATGTTGCTTTATTCTGCCGGCGGTAAAAACTGGCAACCCTGGGCTGGCGCACAGTTGTCGCGGTTTATCATTGGTCTTGGGCTGATGATGATCATTGCGCTTATTGATATCCGTTTTTGGCTGCGCATCGCCTACCCGCTTTATGGCTTGATGTTGTTTCTCCTGGTTGTCGTTGAGATCATGGGCCATACGGGCATGGGCGCCCAACGCTGGATCAGTTTCGGATTTTTTGTGTTGCAGCCATCGGAGCTCATGAAAATTGCCTTGGTTCTTGCTATCGCTAGATATTTTCATAGCCTGGATCTTGAAGATATTGGTCATCCTCTCAAACTTGTCACTCCGGTTGCCATGGTATTGGCACCGGTAGGGCTTGTATTGCTGCAACCAAATCTTGGAACGGCGACTTTGCTACTGTTGGCAAGTGCGGCGATGTTTTTTGTCGCTGGCGTAAGATGGTGGAAATTTGTGATTGTCATCGCCATCGCGGCAGCTGTAATGCCCATAGCCTGGCACCATCTCCATGATTACCAGCGTGACCGGCTGATGACCTTCCTTAACCCTGGAGCAGATCCACTTGGCACTGGCTATAATATTTTACAGTCAAAGATTGCGCTAGGTTCTGGGGGACTTTTCGGTAAGGGCTTTGGACAAGGCACACAAAGCCAATTGGCTTTTCTTCCAGAAAAGCATACGGATTTCGTCTTTGTCGTCTTGGCTGAAGAATTCGGAATGGTCGGCGCTCTGGGCTTATTGTTGCTTTATTTTCTTCTCTTGGCGTATGGCTATATGATTGCCCTGAGTAGTCGCAACCAATTCGGACGACTTGTCGCTTTTGGCCTCACGACCAGTTTTTTTCTCTATGTGTTTGTCAATGTAGCTATGGTTACCGGTACAATTCCTGTTGTCGGTATTCCCCTGCCTCTTGTGTCTTATGGCGGTACAGCCATGCTAACGCTTCTTATTGGATGCGGACTGCTGCTTGGTATCTCGGTGCATCGAGACGTCAGAATATCGCGAACGGGGATAAGTGACTAGTTCTTGCACTAAGAACCAGCCAACTTATCCTCGCACGACGCGAAAACGGGCTTACGGGGCCTTATCAATCGCCGCATCGTCCATTTTAAGGCGGTAGTAGAGCGCCTTTTTAAGAGAATGGACGGCTTGCTTTGTGTCATTGATGGCTGCAGCTTTATTGCCACCAAAATCATCAGGTGCTTTGTTCATATCCTTGATCGCGGCATTCATAGCATCGATGGCATGGACGATATTGGGATGATCGTGCCTTTCTGTTTGGATTGTCGGCTGCGGAGCCGCCTGAACAGGCACTGAAGGTCCCGCAGCGACTAGGACAAAGGCAAACAAGGCTGATGCAGCAACGAATGCTTTATAGGTGTTCATCGAATTCTCCCTGGGTTGGTTTTGAAGGCAACACTAGCCTCGGCGTCTTTTGCCACAGCGGCAAGCTGTTGTGAAGCTCAACGGAAAAGGTATCTACCCCTATTTAAGGCAGGTTTTATTTTGTTGAGCGCTCCCAATGAGATGGTCCTTATCTTTAATATCAGGACTGTCGCTCACACCATTGAACCCATTTGCTTTTTCCTCTTAATTCGCCATAATAAGTTTTTAACAGGCTTTCTCCTCTTGGCCGGTGCATGAGCAACCCATCAGAAAGTTTTAGCGGTATAGGCCGCGTATCAGCCTTCGTTTTGGGACTGGTGGTATTTGTTTGCATAACGCTCATCGGATTTTCAGGATTTCTAAAATATAGACTAGATCGTGCTGAAGTCGTTCTTGCGGCTCCCGAATCTGCTCTAGCAACAGGGCAAGAGGCGCCCGAGAAACTTCGCCGTTTGCTCGGCTACAGCGGATTTGTCGGTGAAGCTCAAGCTTTCCTCAATACGCATGATCGCAGCATCGTAACCGACATGAAATCTCAGCTAAAACTGGCGCAACAAGAAATCACACGGCTGCCAGACCGAACACCCTTTGAAGTCAGACATGATATGCAGGCCATTATCGATACGTTCGCCATAGCCCAGCATAAGGCTGAGCTATCGACCACGGATAGCGCTGTCAACTTTACAAACGCTGATATGGCCTCACTTTATGCGACTTTGCCTGTGCTGGACGCACGCGTCCAAGGTGCTGTCTCATCGAACCGTCTCGCGGCGCAGAATGATCTTAAAATTTGGGCAGCCTTACTTACATTAGTGAGTTGGGTAAGCTTGATTATCGCAGCTTCAATGACGGCTGGAATTTATTTATCGCTGCGTGGGCGCTATACGGCACCGATGCGCGCATTGGTTCAAAGCGTTCAAAATATGTCACGCGGCGATATGCAAACGCCTGTGTGGGGAATGGAACGGCGCGATCCCATTGGTGAGTTGGCGCGCGCGGTTGATTTAGCACGCTATCATTTTAGCCAACTGCCCGATATGTCGCTGCTGAGCGATCAGGGCCCGGTACGTATCCGCTTCGAGGGTAATGCCCGCTCGCTATTCGAGGCGATGATGCGCCACATTACACACGATTCTGAACAAGTAAGACAGCAAGCCAATGGTCTGGCTGAAGCCATACGCCAACAACAGAATGCGATCTCTCAAATTGCTTCAACCGTCGAGGGCGTCTTGTCTAGCGTTCAAAATCGCAGTATCGAAGGCGATAAACAAGTTCAGGGCCTCATACATAGCCTTTCCACTTCAGGTAAATCCCTGCAACGCGCCCAAGAATATTCATCAGCCCAACTCAACCGGCTAATCCCTTTCATGCAAGAGCGTGCGCAGGGCATGGCGGAAATCACACAAATAACTGGTAAGCAAGTGTCACAGGTATTGCAGTCATTGGTGCAAGCTGAGAGCACGTTGCGCACGAGCGCCGAGTTGGGTCAACAAAGTATGCAGAAACTGGCAACATCATCGAATGAGTTGGGCGAGCGTTTGTTTGCCTCGGTCAACCTGATGCAGGCGAGTGGTAAAATCCTCACAGAGACGACGGAAACAGCGCAAAGCCGCCTCAACGAAGCTGTGCGCATGCTGAACTTAAGCGAAGCCAATCTTCGTCAGATGCTGGAACAATCCACGCAACGCATGAGCAACGTCAATACAATCGAACAAGATGTTGGGGCAGTTGTGCGTTACGCCGAAGAAAGCGCTAAAAAAATGGATCTGGCTGTGCGTGCTATCACGGTACAGAACGATGCGCTTGGCGAACAAGTCGCTTTGGGATCAAACCGTATGCAGTCAATAATCCATACGTTTGAGAATGCACAGCGAACAATTAATGATGTTGCCGCTCAACTAAATCATAACGGCACCATGTTCAGCGCTATCTTAGGCGATCTTAAGAGCAACAATGAAAGACTGCTAGCACAGTTGGCCCAGGGCAATGGCGAAGGCCACAACGCTATTCAGCAATTAGCTCAACAAGGCCAAGAGCTCGTTCGTAAGATTGAGGATCGTCTTTCACAGCAAGCCCAAGCTGCCCAGGCTCAAATCGAGCGGCTGACCGAACAGACAGGTCATATCCTAGCCCAAGCCGGCACGGCAACTCAGACCTTCTCGAATACCACCAATCAATTACGCACCGACCGAGATAAATTTGATCAATTCACCAAAGGTCTACAAAATATTGGTAGTAATCTAGAACAACGCGCAAAAGAAGCCTTTGATAAGACAGAAAATATGGCTGTCCAGAATTTCAACAAACTCACGGAATTGAGCGGTCAAATTGGCACCATCGTTGAGCGTCTTTCTATATTAGGCCAGCTAACGGGTACGCTTGGCGCCGTCGCCGGACAATTAGGACAGGTTGTGCCTGCTTTGGCTAATGGCACCACACAAAATTCTGCCATGGCTGCCGAGCCGTTGATCACCGAGCTTAAGGCCGGCTTCGCCTCTACAACCAAAGGCCTCGATGACCTTCGCCATGAATTCGAACATCTTTTGCGTGATCAAGCACAAGTCAAAAACGAGAAATGGCCCGAACAGCTGCAAAGTCAATGGCATCATGTCGTAGCGCAAATCGAAGCGGCGCGAGAAAACCTCTCACAGATAGTGGCTCAACAAACCGACAAAATTGAAATGCGCCTCATGGTCATGGATAAAAAAATTGCAGACAGTGAAGCGACTGCCCCCGAACAGCTAAAGCATCATTTTCAGCAACAAACGCAAGTACTCAATGAAATGGCTTCGGCTCTCGGTGCGATCGATGCCCACATGCAGGAGCTTGAAGGCGCCTTTCGTAATCTTGATAAAAGCGCCTTAGGTGGCAGCGACAAGCGAATGGTTTCTTAGATTATTTTTCTTGGGCAGTCCATCATTGGGCAGTCCAGCCACCATCAATACTCAAATGCGCACCCGTAATCTGATCAGCCGCATCGGAGCATAGAAATACGACCAAGCCACCAATTTGCTCAGGCGTAACAAATTGTTTGGAGGGCTGCTTTTCGGAAAGCAGTTTTAGCTTAGCCTGATCCTCGCTTAACTTGTCCTCGGCTGCCATGGCATCAATTTGTTTTTGTACAAGTGGTGTTAGCACCCATCCAGGACAAATAGAATTACACGTTATGCCACTGCCAGCTGTCTCCAAAGCCGTGACCTTGGTCATACCTACAATGCCATGCTTGGCTGAGACATAGGCTACTTTATCTTCGCTAGCGACAAGACCATGCGCCGAAGCAATATTGATTATCCGTCCCCATTTTTTACCCCGCATAATGGGCAGGACATAGCGCGTTGAATAAAATGCCGAAGATAAATTAGTCGCGATGACGGCATCCCACTTATCGAGTGGAAACTTGTCGATCGGCGCCACAAACTGGATACCTGCGTTATTGACCACAACATCGCAAGAGCCAAAGGCCTTGACCGTCGCATCGACCATCGCGGCGATTTGATCGGGTTTTGTCACATCAGCGGCATTATATTCTACTTTCACGCCGAACTTAGTGATTTCACCCTTTACAGTGTCAACCGTTGCTGCATCAGCAAAACCATTCAACATAATATTGACGCCCTGCCCCGCTAAAGCGTGCGCAATACCGCGTCCGATGCCGCTGGTTGAACCTGTAACGATGGCTGCTTTGCCCTTGAGCATGAAATGATCCTCTGGTTGGTTAAAAATGTGCGTTCGGCAAGATATAATAATCTTAACTAAGGTGCAAATAAGGCGCGCAAAAAAGGACTAATTCTGTAAGCCAAGGGTGCTCTACCACGTCCCCTTAAGATGCGTAACATGCCCCATTTTACGGCCCGCACGGGGTTTGCTTTTGCCGTAGAAGTGCACACAAGCCTGAGGATCTTGCAATAATTCTGCCCACCTTTGGATATCATCGCCGAGCAAATTATGCATGACAGCACGGTTATGCGGCACTGTTGAACCTAGCGGCAAACCGCATATGGCACGCACCAGCTGTTCAAACTGACTGCATCCACAGGCATCGATTGTCCAATGTCCCGAGTTGTGGGGGCGTGGCGCTATCTCATTAATGAGAATGCGGTGACCATGCTTGTCTGGCTGGCGCAAAACAAACATTTCAACGGCCAGTAGCCCTATCACGTCCAACTTTTCGGCAAGCCGCCGCGCTATATGCAAAGCTTCTTCGCCAAGCATTGGATCAATAGCGGCAGGAGCATGTGTTTCGGCTAGAATATGGTCACGATGAATATTCTGCACAGCTGGATAAGTTGCGGTTGCCCCGTCCG
>JABDFY010000004.1:1660-76206 GCA_013286365.1 Alphaproteobacteria bacterium | reverse complement strand
GATCTCTGATTGCGGTGTCGTCTCGGACAACTTAATACCAAGTTTATCGAGATCGACACCGAACCGATCTTTAAAGAAATTTTTGTCCATTAGCTTCCCTCTCGTAAAGAATGGAGGCTTTCGAGGAAGCCTGAATTTTGTATCATAAGCAGGTATATCATGGTTAGAACCGTAGCGCCGGCCAATAACATCATCGCAATAACACCCATGATGACCACCCGCCTCTGATCGGCTTTCGCCATCATAGAGCGCTCTGAGGCAATAGCCTCATAAACCTCCGATAACTGGTCAACGGACTGAATTGTCATTATTTGGTCGCGCTCCGCCTTAAGAAGTGGCCAACGGGCCAGCGCTCTGGCCGGCTCGATACCCGCCATTATTCGATTTTTACATTCGGTCCAATAACCGCGGGAGGCCGGTTCCAGCGTACTTTCTATGATGATATCCAGCGCCTCGGACAAAGGCACCTTACCGCGCAATAGTCGGGTCATCAGTTTGCAATTATCCTGAAGGCTGACGTTGCGCAGATAATTGGATATGATCGGCGTCTTCATCATCATGCGTGCCGTGAAGTGGTCTGAACGATGCCGGTTAACCCAATAAAGTGTCGCTAAGACGACGGCAGCTATAACGGCCAATGAAATGAGTACCAATAACGTTCCATTAACCCATGTGGCAAGCGTTACGGCGTTATCAAATTTTTCGATGGCAACTGGATCGGTACTTTTGATGCCCTGCTTTTTAAGATAGGGGATAAAACCAAACTGTGCGCCCCAAACGGCACCGACGATATTCAAGATATCGAAAGCTAACCAACTGAGCGCGGCTGTTATTGTTTTGTAGTGCTTGCCCTTCTCTTCGGTATGTTCAATGGCGTGTTGGATAACACCCTTTAAATCGCCGGCACGTTCACCCGCTGTTATGATCGCCATTGTTGCAGCATCCATAAGGCGCAATTCGCGAAGGGCTTCAGAAAACGCTCCGCCGCCTTTGAGCACCGTGCGCGTGGGCAGAAAGGCTAAACGTCGTCGGGGGTCTTGCTCCCCTTCGATAATGTTGAGCAGTGCGGTGCCCGCAGACGCCGTGGCACTTTGAAAACGCAAGGCCCGCAATAACTGCACTTGCCAGGTGCGCGAACGAACGTCCATCCACTCAAATGTTGGCGGCTTCTGTTCACGAATACTGATGGGCCAAAATCCCTTATTACGTAACTGGCAACGCACGGCATGAATATCAGGTAGATAGAAATCATCCTCATGGACGAGGACAGAACCGCCAGGTTGTGGCTGGATGAAGCGGGCATGAAACAGTTTCATGCTATGAACCCCTATCGCGCCCGGCTCTGACGCGTCGTCGCTTCTTCCACCATCAGTGATGCACCCATATTAGCATCAATGGAATTACGTCGGATCAGATCCAAGATAGATTCGCGGCGTGGCATATAGATTGTCCCAGGGACATCAACAACTGACGAAGTTACGTTAGAAACCATCATTTCCGTGATGGCACGACGGCTGGCCTGGTCTTCAGGGGGGAACATGGCTTCAAGCGCCAATGTTCGACCGAGAAACCCAGTGTGATTACAAAGATCGCAGCCATCTTTGTGAGCCAATGCCACATTCTCATCCGGCTGTAGCCCTATATCGGCACAACGTTCAGCCTCCCCGAATACATGAATGGCGCTATCGGTCTTATGGCAGGCTGGACATACGGTTTTGACGAGACGTTGCGACAGGCTAGCTATCAGCGCATGGCCCAGAATATAGAGTCCGCTCGTGCGATAGGCAGAGCTAAGAAAACCATCAATACGATCAAGGGTGTGCAGCGCATCGACGGAGTGAACTGTGGTGATGACTAAATGGCCCGACTCCGTTGCGCGCAGAGCCGCTTCAACAGTATCGCTATCGCGCATTTCGCCGACGATGATGACGTCGGGATCGTGCCGCATGAGAGCACGTATGATGTCAGCGATTGTATTAGCCGAATTATCCGTGACAGATGTTTGGTCTACCAAAGGCATGTCATATTCAACCGGCGCCTCAACCGAGTAGACGGCGCGAGCCGAGCGATCGATTTCTTGAATGACACCATAGAGCGTTGTTGATTTACCAGAGCCCGTCGGACCGCTAACAATGATTAATCCACCGTCCTTGGTATGACCGTGAACCGACTTGCGTAAACGATCGGCAACTGTTGGGGCATGCGCAAACAACTCATCGAAACTACGCAAGTTTTCACGATCAAGAAGACGAAGCGTAAGTTTTTCGCCTGCCGGAGCCACCGGTAGAGCCGCAACACGAACATCGATCATGCGACCTTGCCACTCAAATGCAAGACGACCGTCTTGCGGATGTTGGCGGTCTGCAGCATCCATCTTGGCGTCCGTTTTAATACGCGTCACAACTGGCGCCATTACGCGGTGAGGGATCAAATGTTTGTATACCAGATCACCATCAACCCGATACCTGATCCAGCAGCGGGCATCGTCTTCCTTGAGCGATAAATGAATATCAGAGGTACGTGTTTGCAAGGCTTCAGCCAAAATATCGCTTACCGCTTGCTCCACCAGCATCGCATCGTCTGGGTCCTTCGCCAATGTGGCGAAGATGCGCAAAAGCCGTTCACTTGCAACTTCGCTTTGCTCACGCATGAGCCGCGCCAATTCAGCGCGGTCCCAGGGTTCAACCTCAACATTTATAACTTCATGATTAGCGCGACGCAGCGCCGAGGTAATTCGAACCAGATCTGCATCATCGAGACGATCACCAACAGCAATACGCAATATGCCTTGGCGCAATTCAAGTAGGCAAAGCCCCATGGCCGCTTGATTGGCGGCAGATACATATAAACGCAAAGATTGTGTGGTCAGGTCCTCTTGGGCGCTGCCTCTACTTTTGGCGCTATCCCTACCTTCAACAGCAAAACCATTGCGGCGCAATATCTCTTCAATAGAAAGATGGCGGCCATTGCTGCGCCGCATCGACTGCTCAGCCAAAGCAAGGTCATAATGACGTGGTTGGATCCTAAAAGCTTCAGTTTGGATCTTGGTTTCATCAGGACGTGTTGTTTCATTCATTTCAAGCCCCCGGCAAACGCAGAGCCTGGAGATGTTGTCGGTGAAAGCGCTGATGACAATGGCGCACTGTTCATCGACGCTGGCTTGCTCGGTGGGGTTGGCGAAGAGCTGGTTGTCGAAGAACTGCTTGTCGAGGAGCCTGTCGAAGAGGTTGGACTACTCTTTAGACGTGCCTGCTCCTGGGCCTCAGCCTTCGCAATTAATTCAGGCGAAGAGCCGAGCATTAAGACCTTGTCTTTACCGTCTATAACCAACGTCACAGATTTCGGCGTAACCGCCTTAACCTTAGCCGTGTCGTCCCCCCAAGTCAGATCGTCGCCCACACCAACAACCGCCGTTGTCTCGTCGGGCTTTAAAATGACAGCACGATTTCCAACTGTACCGATTAAGTGCAATTTACCGTCGCCACCCTTGGCGGATTGGGATGTCATCGGCAACGCTGAGCTCGATACAGGCGGAATTTTTCCAAGTGATGCCTTCTCAATATCCTCAGGCGTCGGTGGTGGTGGAAGCCCATTTGATTTTGTACTATCTTTTTTGTCGCCGCCTGCAGACTTCGTGTCACCCGACTTACTATCTTTATCCGACACCACATCATTGCCTTTGGCGGCGCCGCGAATGGGGATAACCGCAAAGCCAAGCCGGCCACTATGACGAATAATAAGATCGGTCGAAATTTGGCCATGGCTAACAGGTTGCCAAACTAATGTGACGGGGCAAGATTCGCCTGGCTTCAATTCCATATCGACGACACAGCCCTGATCTAACCGCTCAAGACCATTTTCAGCGGCGATAACATCAATGGCATAAAGTGTAATCGTTTCCGGGCTGTCATTGACCATGAGGGCCGAACGTACAGCCTTGCCGGTGCCGATTTCGACATCACCAAAATTAATGGGCGAAACTTCCTTGGAACTGAAAGACAGCCCAGTATCCTTTTTGTCAGCCGTTGTTGTGGCGCCTGTCGTCTTACCCAACAACTTGGCCCGTGCAATCCGGCCAGCCCCATTATGGGTTAACAAAGTTTCTACGGTCCACGGTCCAGAGCTTATTGGCGTCACGGTGATTTCAACGCTGCAACGGCTCTGGGCTGCCAAAGTGCCCTGCTTTGAGCAATCGTCATTGGTGATTTCAGCTTTAACGTTACCGTCATTATTCACGGAAATATTCTCTATCTGGACTGGCCCCGCGCTTTGATTGACAAAAAACAATGTCGTGCGTCGGGCAACATTGACGACGGACTCGCCCGTATCAATATCGCCCTTGGGATCGACCTTCACAGCCTCATCGCCACTATTACCACCCGGTGCACCGGGATCAACAAAAGCGGCATCTCGTGCCAAAGCATAGCTCGCTAAAAACGTCAGCAACAATAACGTTGGCAGAATATAGTGCCACCGCCGCGGCATGCTTGTGACACTCATGGTTTGCTCTCACCACTCGGCGCTGCGCCTGGATCTGAGGATGCCGGTTGCAGTAAATCGTCGTAGGCATGCGAAAATCCGCGCTGCATTAAACGCCTATCCACAGGAGCGCCATCCTCACTTGGTGCAATGGGTGTAGAAAGCAAAGACACCGCATCAGGAGCAGACACCATTAATTCCGGTTTAACGGCTGCCGGTTCGCTCAAAAGGCTGACAGGCTGAGGCGTGGCAGGACCCTGCGGTATGGCTAGCGCTTTAGCGCCATCCTTGTCGATGACGACGGCATCGGGAAGGGGTTTAGATTCTTCAGCCTTCTTAGCCTCCTCGTTTGCCGCTTTGTCGGAGAATAGAACAACCGACGGTTTGACCATGATGACAAGTTCGTTATTTGCCAGCGTCTCGTCGCCATATAAAGGCACCTTGGCATCGGCTGGCAATGGCACACCATTACTCGTGGTATTGTCATTCGAAGTTACCATACCGGCCATGACCAGATTATCGCCCGGACGCACACGTATGATTGTCGAAACCTTACGGTCGGATGTTGTCGGTAATTGAATGGATGTACCAGCACCAGTATCAACACTCTGCAGGCTGGTCAGGTTGGTCAGCGATAGATCAAGGTTGGCAAAGATGACGCCGGTTTCATAAGCGCCACTCACATCAACTTTGAGGCCGGTGGTGATGGTGGCTGTCGATACGGTATTAGTGCCAATTCCATTATTTGAATTTGCCGATGAAGTGCCTGAGACATTGCTGGCCGTTACCAGCTGGCCAACTTGTGAGATATAGTTCTGATTGCCGCCCGCCATAAAGTGCGCGCTAGAACCGGACACAAAAGTGATCTGGGGATTACTGATGGATTGCACACGACCTTGTGTTGCCAAGAATGTTGCCACCACATTGGCGCTGATTTTACCCGCCGTTATAGCACCAAGACTTACACCGCCGGTCGCAACCGATGTCAGCGTGCTGGCGGGCGCCGACAGGGCTATATTATCAGTAAGACCTCCAAGCTTGGGTATTGAAAGCTGCGTCCAATTGACACCCTCCGAATTTTCCTTATTGAGGGTAACCTCCCAAATATAGAGCTGCATGACAACTAGGGGACGTCCGTTGCGCAACTGCTCGATATATTGGCTTACGCGCTCCTCACCATCGACATCAGCCGTATAGATGATGTTTCCACCCTGTTCATCGAGCTCCACTTTATCCTTGGCAAGTTGACCAATGGTGTCGGCCATCGTGTTTCCGGCAGCAGCAGCCGATCCTTCTGCCCCTGTAGCTTTTGCAATCGGCGGTAGAGTAACGATAAAGGTCTCTTTATCGCTTAAGGCAATTGACCCGTGACGGTAAGAGCAGAATACCCGGGCCGAGGCGCAAATTTTATCCACCACACGCGGCAAGGATCCGCTCAGATTAACGACTGTGACTAAATGGTCGTCGAAAGTACTTGTATCCCAAGACAAAGACACATCGGTACCTGCCAACACAGCTTGAAGCGCCGCGGTAACCGGCACAGCATTAAGATTGGTCGTCGGTATCATAATGCTACTGGGGAGATCTTCGCTGGTTGTCAGGCGATGCTCATGCAAGGCCGAGCCCAGCTCAAGGGTTACGATGGGCGGATCATCTTCGCCGCGAACCGTTTCATCGGCACTTGGAACTTCGGCAACTGTTGGATTGCGCCCGGTCGTAGGCGTAGCTGTAGGCGTATCAAAGCCTGAGCATCCGGCCACGCCCAAAAAAAACATGAGACTTGCAAAATAAAACCAACGATATCTCTGCCGCACTTTAAAGGCTCCTCCTGAGCTACCCAGACCGCTTAGGTCCGGAAAGTGACGCATGAACATCAACCGCTTGATCGATCATGTTTTTTCTCGGTAATGACCCGAAAAAAGACTTGAATACCCGACAGCCCAAGTGATCAGGTTCTCAGCCTTGCTGATCCATGCTCCTTGAAATTAAGGATAGGCGGGTTGATATTTCGTTAACCGAGTTTAATGACTGAAATAAGTGCGGGTAAATAAATCAGTTTATATATAATTTCGATGTCGAAACAAAAACACGTAAGTTCTAAAAGCAAGCGATTTTTGGCTTTTAAGCGGCGTTATTTATGCCAAGAACTTCGATCAACTCGAGCCATTCTCGCTTGGAAAGACCACTTGTTTCCTGCGTGACTTTTTCACCTTGAAGTAAGCGCTTGATGAGCGCAAGCCCTGACGCAGAGATATGTGCCGCCCCTACTCTATAGTCCATGAAGGCAGCATAAGTGAGTGGCACCCAGCGCTGCAACGTTTCCATCATGCATGATGCATAGGCCCGGATTTCATATTGCGCATGAGCATCGGCACGTAAACGTAGGAAATGCATTAAGTTATGCAAGTCAACCTTCCAATACCACTGTGTGTAATAATTGAGCGTTAAATTCATGCGTGCCAACTCGCGGGCCAACCCATCCTGCTTAGGGTCGATGACTTCGCCGCTTTCATTTTCGTTGAGCATTTCTTGATAGCCACGATAACAACGCTCAGAATCTTCGCGTAACAGATCAAGAACATGTTGGGCCTGTTTATCATCAAGAACCTCGCCACGTCCCTGACGATTAACAGCTGACTGCTTAGCCAGATTTTCTGGTGCCGGCAGATAGAATTCCTTATCAAGTATTGAGTAGCGTGCCGAATATTCATTGACGTTAGCAGTGCGGTGCCTAATCCATTGCCGGGCTATAAAAATCGGTAGTTTAATGTGGTATTTGATTTCGCACATCTCAAACGGTGTCGAGTGCCAGTGGCGCATTAAATATTTAATCAGCCCAGAATCTTCATTCACCTTTTTGGTTCCCTTGCCATAAGAGACCCTTGCCGCCTGTACGACCGCGCTGTCATCGCCCATATAGTCGATCACACGAACAAAGCCGTGGTCTAAAACTGGTAATGGCTGGTACAGAATCTCTTCAAGCGTCGCGACGGTTGCGCGCCTGGTCGACGTCGTATTGGCGCGCTGGGCGTCAATCTCGGCCTGCTGCTGCGGTGATACGGTAGGCATCGAATGTTTACCTGAAAAAAAACTTCTTATGACACAAATCGCCACGAAAGCAAAAGAAGATCAAGAAAAATTAGCAATACTAATATTGCTTAACATCCTTTAATGAAGCAATCGCGCCTGCGCCCGGCTACGCCTATACGCCATGAGCCAAGGACCCACTAAATTTTCTTCCCGCATGGGAACGTCATAGTCACTCAAGTCATCTGCCTCTGTAGCAACATCTGTTCCAGCATCTTTTCCAGAGCGCCACGCACCGTGCATCATGCTGGCTCCGTATTCTGTTTTGGTGAAGGCCTCTCCCGCAAAGACAACACGCCCATCCCTTATAGGACCCTTTGGACGTACCTCACCTAGGCGAAGCGCCGACCAAGCGCCGCCGGCACTCTGTGTCCAATTCGAAACATAAGGTTCGCCACACAAAAATCTTTCAAATCCCCTGAATTCAGGTACAGCCTCTAAGATACGAGTTATGAATCTCTGCCGCCCCCACGAAGACATATTCTCTAACTCGCCGGCAAAATAGCTGCCACCAAATTTTCCGCCACCCTTGATGCTAATCGTTGGTTCTCCGGCGCTAAACGCATGACAATATACAAGTGGTCCCTGTTCAAAAACATCAACTTGATGATTTCTTTCAATGCCGCGTTGTTCAAAAAATTCTTGAGAGAGCGGAACAACAACCTTGCCAAACTGGCTTATTACAAAACGATCGAGACAGCCCTGAACCTCATTCGATGGTTTGGGAAAGAACTGTATTGCACCGGCTTTTAACAAAGCAACCGGGACAGTTACGATGGCCTGGTCGGCGACAAAAAGCTTACCCTTCGATGTCGCAACCTGGACATCCCCGCTCGTTTGGCCAATGACGGTAACCCGGGTTTGCATCTCAACAGCACCTCCCCTTGCTTTAAATTCCCGTATCATTTGTTCTGGAATTCTTCCCGTTCCGCCCATGACGACCAAGCCCCCATCGGCACCATTTTCTTTAAAATATTCGGCTGCAGATACCTCTTCGTGATCAAGTCCCATCCAATTGCACGCCTTAAATCTCGAATAATTCCAGGCGTCATGACTTCCATCTAAGCTCGCCAGAGCCGCCAGTGTCGTATCTTTTCCAGGGTGGGCATGCTGATGAATGAGGTGCTGGCGACGAAGACGGCTATACCCAGAAGACCGCAAATCATACTGGCGCCGGCCCTCAGCAAATATGGCCGAATTACCTGCAAGATCGTCAAGATCATAAATGTTTTTAAATCTCTTTGACCCAACTTGGGGGGCTAATTGGTATTCCACTTTGCCGTGGCGGCCATACCGCGCTTTGAGCCACCGATAGTAAGGACCACGCCGATCATGGTGCCATAGAGCTCCTGGGTTAACCAAAAAGCCGTCTGAGGATATTACGGATTTTGCTCGCCCACCGACGGCGTCTTCGGCTTCCAGTATTACTATATCGGCTGGGAGAAAGCCGCGATCAAGAAGCTCAAGACCGGCCGTTATTCCAGCTATACCTGCGCCGATGATCACAACCTTGTGACGAGATAGCTGCATGGAACGTCTCGAGCCCTTAAGAATTCGAAAGATTTCGAATCAACTAGGTGGGGCATCCAAGTGAACCTCCTTCTTTGCCTAATTCGCAAGATATCGAATCGTTTCTTTTGTCCTAACAAGCTTCCGAGCTCTTCATGTTTTGGCAAAATTCCAACGCACAAAGCGCAGCGCAAAAACGACAGCCCGAAAAAAAATGCCCCGCAAGTATATTTAATCTTGCAATAGGGGGGATTATATGATGAGAAAAGAAATGTCCGGCGTGCCGGGCGTTTTGGGGCTGTTGAAGCCCTGCCCGAGCCTTCTGGCTCAACCACTATCTTACTACCGGAGGAGATGATGACTTTACGTTCTCTTCCAATTAGGGATAGCAATGGTCGATCTGGCCGGGGGCTTGCCCCTGTGAGCGCTACGCCTGAGACTTCCCAGTTGGAGTATACCGACGCTCAAGCTGCGCCCGAAGCGCTACAAGACGACCATTTCGTCACGGATGAGTTTGGCAACAAGTTTGCCGGACGCCATCTGATCGTCGATTTGCATGATGTTCCTGGCGCCCTATTGGCAGATTTGGCCCTCGTGAAAGCAACGCTGATCAAGGCAACCAAGGCTGCTAAGGCTACGCTCCTTAATATCGATCTTCACCATTTTGAGCCAAATGGCGGTATTTCGGGCGTTGCCGTGTTGGCCGAATCGCATATCAGCATCCACACATGGCCAGAACGTGGCTATGCGGCTATTGATGCCTTTATGTGCGGCGAAGCTAGGCCCGAGCGCGCCATCACCGTGCTGAAGCAAGCCTTCAAGCCAGGTAATATGCAAGTTACCGAATTGAAGCGGGGCATGGTCACCAATCTCGATGACTGAGTACTTCTCCGAGCACCTTGTTCCTGCCCATCGCCAGCAACTTGAATGTACTGAAATTCTGTTTCGTTCAGGCTCTGGTACACAAGAGGTGCTTGTATTCAAAAACCCATTATTTGGTACTGTCCTAGCTCTCGACAAGGTTGTGCAGACCACAACAGGTGATGAGTATGTTTATCATGAAATGATGACACATGTGCCGATCTTGGCCCATGGCGCTGCGGAAAGTGTCCTTATCATCGGCGGCGGGGATGGCGGCATCCTGCGTCACACATTAATGCATCCCGGGGTCAAACGAGCGGTTATGGTTGAAATTGAGCCGCAAGTTATCGACATGACTAAAAAATACATGCCAAGCATTTGTGGCGACGCCTTCGAAAACCCTAAGGGTAAAGTAATCATCGATGATGGCTGCAAGTATGTTCGCGAAGCCAAAGAAAAATTCGATGTCATCATTGTTGATTCAACCGATCCGCATGGACCAGGAATAGTTCTCTTCACGCCCGAATTCTACGCCGATTGTAAAAACTGCTTAAAACCGGGCGGCGTTATGGTCACACAAAGCGGTGTGCCTTTTTCACAGCCGACGACAGTGCAGAACTGCAAACGCGATCTTGGCAAATCCTTCGCAGACGTAACTTTCTATATGGCAACAATACCAACTTATATATCCGGACAAATGGCGCTGGGTTGGGCAACAGACAATTCAGCTCTACGCAAGATTGATGTTGGCCTCTTGACAGAGCGCCTTAAGGCTGCGGGGTTTGGGGATAAACTCAGTTACTACACGCCAGAAGTCCACAAAGGGGCTTTTGCCATGCCGCGTTATGTAGAGAAGTTACTCGAGAAGAGTGCCAAAATACACAGAGCAGCTTAAGGATGGGGTACGAGGCACCCACCGGAGAAAAACGACCTTTAGCCCGCATCTTCAATAAATTAACGGCTTCACATAGTTAATTGGATCACTGCCGATAATCATAGGCCTAAGGTAAAAGAAAATTAATCATATATGGCAACGAACTCTTTACCTAAAATGGATAAAGTTCTCGATATTTATAGCAACGGTTTTAGGAGAAACAATTCATGGCTGTTGGAAAATTTGCAAAACCAGAGCTTAATGGCGGCCCAATTGTCGAGGCAGCGCTGACAGTTTCAGTAGCCCTTCCAGGCCCTAGCTCAGGCGGTATGGCTGACATAGAAATTAAAAATGGCGACACACTGGTTAGCCGATCCCAGACACCGGCAGTCGGTCCCTATTCTATTGTAAAGCCATTAGTAGCCCCTAAATAGCTTGGGCGCAAAATTTTGAGCTAGAGTTATAGGCGTCGGCCTGAAGCGTAGTGGGCGTGAGCGCCTTTTGGGGCCGTTTCACCTTTCTCCTTCACGATGATCCCCCGGTAAAAATAGTTTGATGATGTTAACACCAAGGATCCGTCAATTTTCGAGCCAGTGTTTTTTAGCCTCCCTTGATTTTTTGCTCGCATAAATCTTTTGTAAACCAAGGCCTAAACGTTTATGAGGGCAGCTTTAGGCTTATTCCAAGACAACTGGAATTATTAATCAATCGTTGCTATATATAAATCCGTCGGCTTGCCGACTATGGCGATAAACGCTTTGTGGAATAGACGCTGCGGACCCGGGGGCGGTACCCGGCGCCTCCACCAGACCACCTGTATGGCGGGTTGTGTGACGGGGGCGAAATAGGATCGACGCGCGTAGTAAAGACACGGTTTTTGCTCGGCATGATACCGCCGTTATCGGGTCAACACTAGAAATGCCAACGACAACGTTGACATGGGAGTCGCTGTAGCTGCCTAACATTCGCTTTGCGAATGTAGGGTAGTCGCAAGACTTACGCGGCCCGGGGGGCGCCGGGCAACAGAAGCCCCCCACTTTTCAGCTACCAAAA
The DNA here is from genome assembly GCA_013286365.1 of Alphaproteobacteria bacterium. GTDB lineage: Bacteria > Pseudomonadota > Alphaproteobacteria > UBA9219 > UBA9219 > JABDFY01. Next base: position 64,343 of record JABDFY010000004.1, on the reverse strand, counting down.
TAGCCTACCTAGGATGCTAGTGTACACGTACTCGGCGGCTTGCTATCTGATTATTGATAACTAACCTAGTCGCTAACTATGTGCTGAATATGACCGATGACTTACTCCGCTATGATTTGATGATCGAAGCCGCTTTGCGCAGCGTTGTGCGCGAGACGTTGACGTCCGTTAGTCAGAATGGATTACCCGGTGACCATCATTTTTATATCACTTTCCTGACGCAATTTCCCGGCGTCGAAATTCCTGATTATCTCCGCAAGCAGTACGAAGATGAAATGACTATCGTTCTTCAGTATCAATTCTTTGGTCTTAAGATTGAGGAAGATAACTTTAGCGTAACCTTGAGCTTTAACAATGTACGCGAAAGACTACAGATACCGCTTGAAGCGATCACAACTTTCGCCGATCCATCTGTAAATTTTGCCCTGCAGTTCCAATCCGGCGCTGGGGACGAAGAAGAAGAGGGTGACGATAAAGAACAAGCACCGCCAGTTGGCTCTAATTCCGATGTTAAAGGTGAAGGCGCTGGCGAGGGCAAAGATGGTAAAAACAAGAAAGATCAAAAGCGCGGTGAAGTCATAAGTCTCGATATGTTTAGAAAGAAATAGTTTTTAACCGACAGCACGGCGCAATTTGCTCACCAAATCAGTCGGCGACCATTCTTTCATAAGGCTAATTGTTTTTCCAATCTTTAAAACTTCTGCTATGCGGCGGTCAAGAAACTCCCAACTGGCGCTGCAATTTGGCGTATCGTCATCAAGCCAAAACAATATGGTCGTTTTTAGAACGCCAGCTAACAAAGCACGCTTGGTATAGAAATTAAAATCGGTAGAGGTATCGCCAGCCGTTCGCCACATAAGATCAACTATTCGATAAAGCCGCTTCAAACCCAGCGGTACGTGATGTGGCAGGGCATACCATATCATCAGCCGGCGCAAAGCTTCGCGATGCGGCATTAAAAATTGTAGCCGCGCGCGAACGGCAAAAGCAATTTTTTCACGTATCCGCAAGTGGGAAAATCCAGGTTCATCTGAAATTTTTTCTTCCATCGCCTGGTCAGCAACAACACCAAACAAATCGATTATATCGCGCATACCTTGCGGCAATAATAAATCCGCCTCACCTTGGCTAATGCCAGATACTTTGAGGCCACGCTCATAAGCAACCGTCGTCCATCCGTCGAACGGTACCTGCTTCAGTACAGCGTATAATATTGTCTCGCGTTTAGTGTCTTTGGCGTGCTGAACGCTATGAGCCCTTGGGCGTTTAGATTGACGATGTCTCGGATGCTTCATGCTCGATCTTTCAGCTAAACACGACACAATCATAGCATTTTTCCTGTAAACTCATAGGGTTAAGCCTAAGCCTGATCTTGGAAGCCACTTAATATTCTCTTTTGCCTAAGCCTTTGATTGTGTTATGTAAGGCGCTCCCAGACGTTGCCTGTCAACAGCGGGAAACTAGTTTTGTGATTTCATACAACTTATCAATCCAACCCAAGGAGGGTGGCGTTCGTGCAGGTTTTAGTACGTGACAACAATGTCGATCAGGCGCTTCGTGCGCTTAAAAAGAAAATGCAGCGTGAAGGTATTTTTCGTGAAATGAAATTGCGCCGCAATTATGAAAAACCATCGGAAAGACGTGCCCGAGAAAAAGCGGAATCCGTTCGGCGCCAACGCAAGGTTGAGCGCAAACGCAAAGAACGCGAAGGCTTTTAAGTTAGATGTCAGAGAAATGATGAACTCAACTCAAACGACAGGATTTAGATTGCAGTTCTGCGTTTCGGCCTTTGAATTCTGACTTCTGACCCCATATGTCTTCTCTTTCTGTCACCGGACAGCCCAAACTTTCTCTCATACTTCCATTCCATAATGAGGCTGGGATTTTGCGTGATTTATTCCAGCGACTTTATCCTGCCCTAAGCCAATTGGGCCTCAGCTATGAAATTATTTGCGTTGATGATGGCAGCACCGACAAAACATATCAGGCGCTTCTCCGTGAACGCGAACAAGATTTGCGCATTAAGATCGTGCGTTTAGCACGTAATTTTGGCAAGGAAGCCGCACTTTCGTGTGGGTTGCGCCTGGCGACAGGCTTGTCCGCCATTACCATGGACAGCGATCTACAGCATCCTCCTGAAATTATCCCCGAGCTTGTAGCAAAGTGGCAAAACGGCGCCGAGTTAGTCTATGCCATTCGCAAAAACCGTGACACTGATAGCCAGCTGCGGCGTTTCTTCTCGCATGCCTTCTATGCAATTTTTCAAAAGATCGCCGATATCAAGCTTCCCGAGGGTGCAGGCGATTTTTGCTTGCTTGACCGCAAGGTTATCAACGCTGTGAATGCTCTACCCGAACGCAACCGGTTTATGAAAGGCTTGGTGACGTGGGTTGGCTTTCACCATGAGACTGTTCCCTTCGAGGTTGCCCCACGACCACGCGGTTCCTCCAACTGGAATTTCTTTCATCTTTTGCGTTTTGCCTTTGACGGACTATCGTCTTTCAGCACCCTTCCTTTACGCGTTTGGACATGGAGCGGCGGTTTAGTTTCCCTGATAGCTCTTACTTATGGTGTTTATCTTACTTTACGTACCTTGATCTATGGTGCTGATGTGCCGGGCTATGCTTCCGTTATGGTAGGCATCCTTCTCTTGGGTGGCCTGCAGCTTTTAAGCTTGGGCATGATCGGTGAATATTTGGCTCGTGTTTTTACCGAAGTTAAAGGTCGTCCAATTTATTTTATCGCTGAGCAAATCGGTTTTGACGATAAACCTTAGCGCTAAACCCATGATCAACTCTAATTATTGGATCTAGAGCAAAGAAATGCAGACAAGGTCCAAAATCTGATCTAAAGTTTGCCATATCGTTTTTTCCCCAATCATTGTTTGTTGATGCCCAACTCGATCCGCGTGCCGCGCTTATTGCTGACCAATGATGATGGCATTGATGCGCCCGGTCTCAAGGCTTTGATCCAAATTGCCCAGGATATTGCCGAAGAAGTTTGGGTTATTGCACCCGAACATGATCAAAGCGGCACAGGGCAAAGCATATCCCTGCACCAGCCTCTGCGCGGCTGGCCGCGTGGTGAACGAAGTTGGGCGATTGACGGAACGCCAGCCGATTGTGTTGCCATGGCAGTGTCACACTTTATGGCCAAGGCTCGTCCTTCATTTATTCTCTCTGGTATCAATGCCGGCGCTAATGTTGGCGACGAGATTAACCTATCAGGTACTCTAGGTGCTGCCTTCACCGGCTTAATGCTCAACATCCCCTCCATTGCCATCAGCCAAGCTTACGGCACGTCGCGCCAGGATATTCGTTGGGATACGGCGCAGGCCATAGCACCAAAATTGCTCAGATATTTTCTGACACATGCTTGGCACAAAGATACATGTCTTTCGATCAACATTCCCGATTGCGACGCTAACCTCATTAAAGGCTTCCGCTGGGCGCGCTCAGCTATAAACAATATCGCCAATATTCATATCGATGAGCGCGATGATCACCGCGAGCAAAAATATTTTTGGTTGACGCTTGAGCGCCGAGACCATGAACCTGACAACAACAGCGATGCGGCAATTTTAGAAAACAACCAGGTAGCCGTTACTTGTCTTGGCTCAAACCGCAGTATTACTGTCGATGAACCATGGCATCCGTTTGAGGATAATTCATAGACGCATGAATGATCAGCTGCCCACCGATCTAATAATCAATGCTCAAATACGGATTGCCGCAAAAGAGGGTGTTCCTATCACCGTACGTCGGCACGGCGATAACTCAAGCGGTACGATAATCATTAAAATCAATCACCTCGACGGCACGGCACAAGTTTTAACGCAAGTGCGCTTCGATGACGAGCTTGTATGGACAGCGGTCAACAAATCGCGCCCTTTCAGTGAAGCCGAGGCTGATCTCTATCTCGAACAACAGGCTAAGATAGACCCCGATTCCTGGCTTTTGGAGATTGAAGACAAACAAGGCCGTCATTGGTTTCCTGGCCGGATTGTCAACTTTTAGTCATCACAAAACATGCCTAAAGTGAATTGCACCTACATTTTAACCAAACCAGCGGACTCTCTGTTCAATTAGCTGCCTCTTTCTACTGCAAAGTTTCACGGCCGCTTGCGTTTTACTAAGAAAATATCGTGCCACTCTTTTAAACGTGGAAGATCAAGGGGATAGATTAAAATTTAACAGGGTTTTAAGGAATGATGGTTATTGTTAAAATGCAATATAATGTATTTGAGAAAAAGAGCCCTGAATTGATATTAAAGGGAGCTATTTAGTGTCGAGAGAAACCGAATTAACTGAGGCCGATAGCTATTTATTTAACAACGCAACTGGCGGAACACCAGATGCACCGGCGTTGACGGCTTTCAAGAGTACCTTTGGCGGCGATGAAAGTGTTTTATCAGAAACCGCTCTTGCCAAGTTCAATGAATGGCTGAAACAGAACGTTCAGCAATTAGCCGCATCACCTCAAATTTATGCACAGACTGTTTCTGATGCCAGTTGGCAAGCCATAAATGCGATTAGCGACCCCGACACCGACCCTGATCCAACTAAAGACAAACGCTCGATCGCCTGGCATCAAATTGAAAAGGCTTTTGAGAATTTATCTGATGCAACGACCGACCCTACGCGTAAGCGGGCCTATGGGCAAGTTGTTCAATTGATGAAAGTTAGAGACAGTACTATTGATATACTTCATTCACTCGACGAAGTGGCCACATTACCATTTTCTTCACCCTATCCTTACAACCAAGATCCAAATAACGCCGATAACACCAAACAGGCGTTTAAAGACAAGTTAAGCCCCATTGTGCCAGATCCCATGCCAGCACCAGCATATGCAGCCTTTGCTGGTGTTATCCAAGATCGCAACAATGATATGACAACCAATGAAGCTACCGTTAAAAGCATTCTTAGGGCTACAGAGGCTGCCGTCAATGCAGCCACAACACCTGCTGATAAAGCAAAAGCCCTGGATCATATTCAAGCTGCCTTTCAAGTCATTGTCCAAGATCCTCACCATACACAAACCGATCAGTTAACTGTAAATGCCCTGGCACAATATAGACAGAGGCACGACGCCCAACCCGCACTCGCTCACCAAAATATTGATCAAATTTATACCCAAGCTTTTACGGATCTAAACAGAGCCGAACTTGATATTGGCGCCAATGCCTATAGCGATCTGATTAGAATTGATCGCACCAATCCCAATGATGGTGATTTGGCAGCAAACGGCACTGTTTTGGGAGCCAATAGTCTGCTAGCCAAAATGCAAGATGTTGCTGAAGGAAAACGCGTGTCCGTCGATTCCGATCCTCTGTTCCTTCCTGATAGTGGTTTGCACGTAAGTCTAAGCGCGCGCCCAGCTGAAGGGACGAATGGCAGACCGTATTATTTTTTAACTATCGCTCAAGATCCTACCCCAAAAGAGGTTATGGATCCCGTTCATAACAAAGTAACTTTCGGTTTTCCAACCACACCTGGACTGAATGATCCACACTCACCTCTTAGATTAGCGCTCGATGAACTTAATAATAAAGGCATCAAAGCTTTTGAAGATTACTTGGGAACTCATGCGAACATAACTAGTCGTGATATTATGTTGCCAGCTCCAGTAGCTATAACTGTAGCGGGAAGATTTAAGAATCCGCCAAGTGATTTAACTATCAAAGATCCAAACAGTACATCAACTGTAACTATTGCCGGCCTTAGAACAACAGTCGATAGCCATGGAAATGAAGTTGCCACCGCAATAGGCACTGACGGCAGTCCAGTAAAAGTCCCTAATGTTGGCTCTCCTCTTGGTGGAGCCAGAGATCTTAGGAGCACCTCTACAACACGGGTGGATGATGCCGCTGCCGGCGCCCCAGCGACGAGTGTATCCGGCAAGACCACATTCGTTTTCCCGGGCCACGATGAAGCCGGGCACGATGTATCTGTCACCGTAGATAACCCCGTCGTTGCGAAACTTACCGCCACGCAAACTCAACTACCGGGCGTGAGGCCGCGAGATGCAGCGCTGCCACCTATCGTTCCAGCCCAACCGGGTTCTTATGGACGACCCGATATTAATAGTCAGACGGCTTATGCATCGATTGTTAATTCGCCCCAATATCAACAACTCATGCCTCCCCAAGGAGGGATACCAGCGTCAACTCCAGGCGTTAGGCCAACGGAAGTGTATGCCATTAAGGAAATACCTCGGTCACCACAACAAATGACCGCTAAGGAGCCCAAATCCGTTGCTGCCGGCGCCATGATTGATCCGAAAGATGGTCAGCTCCATTACGCAATATCTCTTGGCTACGACAACGGTAAAGCTGAGAGATATTTCTTTGATGATGCGCATGCCTTTCAGCAGGCACTTAATTATTTGAGTTACCCGCCCCCCGCTTTAGAAACCTATCTGCACTCTAGTATAAGCGGTTCTCAGGCTCAGGCTGCTCGAATGCACTTCGACACAAGTATGCCTCCTTTGCATGCGGGAGAGCCAATACCCCTTGGTGTAGCAGCGCCAGCGCAAGGGCCACCACCAACCCAAACAGTTCCACCACAAGCACCTATTCAAAGAGAACCGCTGCCACCACCTCAAGCTCAACCTACGGCCGCTCCTGCACCTCCAGCATTTCCAACGCCGCCGATCCATCAAACAGATGCCAACAGACCACCAGCTCGTCGCGAAGATGCTGTATGGCATCACGCGCCTGGCGAAGGACCCACCGTTGTGCCGGTTGCAACAGGTGCTGCAGCAGCTCAACAACCCTTGGTTGCGACGGCCGCTCGTTACCCTAATTACAAAGGAAAATTGGGTGATGACATGGCAAGCGCCCACCCCGATCAATTAGCTGAATTGGCGGCAGAAAACATCGAGCGCCTACATAATGGTAATTTACCAACGGCCTACAACGTATATGGCAAAGAACTTAAGGCCGGCAAAGATGCCCAAGTTGGGTCCTCTGCCCCCAGCACCAAAAGCAGACCCAAAGCCTGGACATAAAAGATCGTCTTAGTTTTCTAACGTCTCTCTAAACTTCAGCCCTCATCCTATTTTAGTTCGTAAGCTTGGCAAAATATCCAAATTGTCCCTAAAAATAGTTGAAAGACTTAATATCAATCAAGCTACTTAGCTGAGCTAGGAATGATCGATACGGTCGCGACCATGTTTTTTCTAGCCCACTGTCTTGAGGGCCAATAATCTGGACCCCAAACCCAGAAAACTTGCCCCTCAATCCGAACCCTGATACCTCTATATCCCTATTATATCTCCATAATATTAAGGAGCTTAAAGTATGCCAAGTCCAACTACGCCGCCTAATCCGCAAACTGCAAACCTAACAACACCCCAAGCAGGTGCCAATCCGACGGACGGCAACTTACCGATGTTCTATGCCTCACCGCGCCCGCTCGACCGCGCGCGTGATGGCAAATTAAAATTGTCCCGTCCCTTACATTTCCGCTTTGCTGCAAACACCAATGCTATTCCCTTGCTCATTGATGAGTTTCCGATGGCTGCCGCCTATTACCCTATCGTCTTCGCGGCAGGGCCAATGCCCATCCCAGCTGCCGTTGTGGGCTTGCGTAATGACAGCAATGTTTTTATCGATGCTCAAGGGCGCTGGCAGGCCGGAAGCTATCTTCCAGCTTATGTACGTCGCTATCCTTTTATCCTTATGGATGATCCTGAGCAAAAACAGTTTGTCCTCTGTATCGATGAAGCGAGCGACATGCTTGGCGAACAAGGCGAATTTGCCCTCTTTGATGGCGAGAACCCGAGTGAGTTCACCAAGAGCGCGATGGAATTCTGTGCCACTTTGCGCCAACAAGGCGACGTAACGGATGCCTTCGTCAAAGCGCTTAAAGAATACAACCTTTTGATGCAAAACGACGCGCAAATCGATATGCCAGATGGTACACGTCTGCAGCTCAGCGGATTTCTGGTTATAGATCCAAAGAAATTCGACGCGCTGCCTGATAACGTCTTTCTCGAATGGCGGCGCAAAGGATGGCTAGGCCTGGTCTATGCCCAGCTTCTTTCATCACATCGCTGGCAGAACCTTGTTGAATTGGTACAACCGCCGAAGAAATAGTAAAACCAACTAGCCACACCAACCATCAAATGACAGCCAAAATTATTGCGAACAGGGAAACTAACCGACGGCGTATCTTGAGAAGCGCGTGTCTAGCGTTGTCGCTACTTGTCATGTTGTTATATTCGGGGACAACCCAAGCTCAACAACCCTCCAATGGCATAGCCCTTCATGGCCAACCCAAATACGGAAATGACTTCAAACATTTTGATTATATCAATCCGGATGCCCCCAAAGGTGGCGAGCTGCGTCTAGCCGAGATCGGCACTTACGACAGCCTCAATCCCTATATTCTGAAAGGCGTTCCGGCAGCAGGTGTCGGCATGGTATTCGAGACATTGATGGATGCTTCGCTTGACGAACCTTTCAGCCAGTATGGCTGGGTCGCCGAAAGCGTTACGGTAGCCCCTGATCGCAGCTGGGTGTCGTATAAATTGAGGCCCGAGGCACGGTTTCATGATGGATCACCGATAACGCCAGAAGATATCATTTTCTCGTTCGAAATCCTGCGCGATAAGGGGCACCCCTTTTATCGCAGCTATTATAAAGATGTCGCCAAAGCCGAAAAGACAGGCGAACATGAAGTGAAATTTACCTTCCGTGAAACCGGCAATACTGAGCTGCCGTTGATTATGGGCCAGTTGCCGGTACTATCGAAGAAATTTTGGTCGGGTAAAGATTTTAGTGCCACGACGCTTGAACCAATTTTGGGAAGCGGGCCCTATGTCGTTGACCAAATAGTTCCCGGCCGCACAATTTCGTTTAAACGTGTCGCCGATTGGTGGGCCAAAAATCTGCCGATAGGCCGTGGACGCTATAATTTCGATAGCATTCGTTACGACTATTATCGCGACGAAACCGTGGCACTCGAAGGATTCTTTGCTGGGCGATACGATTTCCGGCTTGAAAACACGGCCAAGAACTGGGCCTTAAGCTATGACACACCCGCCGTCAAAGAGGGCTTGATCATCAAGCGCGAAATTAAGAATGAGCTACCGGCCGGCATGCAAGGCTTTGTCTTTAACACGCGCCGCCCTTTATTTAAGGACAGGCGTGTCCGCGAAGCCCTTGGCTATGCTTTTGATTTTGAGTGGTCGAATAAGACGGTAGCCTATGGTGCCTATCAACGCACACAAAGTTATTTTGAAAATTCAGAACTTGCCGCCCGCGGCCTCCCTTCTGCCGACGAACTTAAACTTTTGGAACCCTACCGTGGCAAGATCCCCAATGAGGTATTTACAACTGAATATCATCCCCCTGTCACCGATGGCAGTGGCAATAATCGAGATAATCTTCACAAAGCCATTGATCTATTGCATCAAGCTGGTTGGGATCTGAAAAATGGGAAATTGACCGACGCCCAAGGAAATGTATTCAAGTTCGAGATTGTCGACTCTACGCCGATGTTTGAACGTTGGACGCAGCCCTTTTTACGCAACCTCGAGAGATTAGGCATTGAAGCCTCTTTACGCATCGTCGATACCGCGCAAATGCAAAATCTGATGGATGACTTTGATTTCGATATGACCATCGGTGTCTTCTCACAATCCATTTCCCCTGGCAATGAACAGCGAGATCTATGGTCCTCGGCCAAAGCTGATCAAAAAGGCAGCAAAAATTTGATCGGTGTGCGAGATCCTGTCGTTGACGATCTCGTGGATAAACTTATTCATGCGCCCGATCGTGAAAGTCTTGTCACGATTTGTCACGCGCTTGACCGTGTATTGCTGTGGAATTTTTATGTTATTCCGCATTGGTACATAGGTTCTTACCGCGTTGCCTATTGGGATATGTTCGGTATGCCGGCCATTTCACCAAAATATGGGCTAGACACAAGCGATGCCTGGTGGATAGATCCAACCAAAGCGCAGAAAATCATGGATAACCAAAGAAGGAATAGATAGCTCTTTCATGATCCTGACGGTGCGAGGTAGTTGGACGCAGCAGACGATCAAAACAAGCCAAAGATCACTATAATAGTGAAGATTAAACTGGTTCTGTTTTAATCCCGGATGCGAATAACATCCGGGATTAATCTATGAACTAGGCTACGTCCTTTTGAGCTTCAAGAGCTTGGCGCTCGGCTGCCTTTTGGGCATCCAACTTGTCGCCTTCGAGGTCACGCGCAGCGGCAATACGTCGTAGACGATTGACGACAGAACCCGTTCCCGCCGGTACCAAACGACCGACAATCACGTTTTCCTTCAGACCCTCGAGTGTATCGACTTTGCCTCCAACAGCAGCTTCGGTGAGCACGCGTGTTGTTTCCTGGAACGAAGCGGCCGAAATAAAGGAACGCGTCTGCAAGCTCGCCTTGGTGATACCTTGCAATACGGCTCTTCCCAGGGCCGGACGAAGGCCTTCGACCACAGCCTTACCATTGACCTCATCAAACTCCGTGCGGTCAACTTGTTCGCCTACCATCAAGGTGGTGTCACCAGCTTCAGTGATCTCTACCTTTTGTAACATCTGGCGTACGATGACTTCAATGTGCTTGTCGTTGATTTTCACCCCTTGTAGACGATAAACCTCCTGGATCTCATTGATGAGATATTCAGCCAAGGCTTCCACGCCCATGACAGCAAGGATATCGTGCGGCACGGGGTTACCATCGATGAGAAGATCGCCCTTTTGCACCATATCTCCTTCTTGAACGGCGATATGCTTCCCCTTAGGGATCAGATATTCACGCGGTTCAAGTGTTTCGTCCGCCGGACGAACAATGATGCGGCGCTTCATTTTGTAGTCCTTGCCGAATTCCACACGACCATCGGTATCCGCGATAATCGCGAAGTCCTTCGGACGACGGGCCTCGAACAATTCTGCGACGCGGGGCAGACCGCCCGTAATATCACGCGTTTTAGTACCTTCACGAGGAATACGCGCCAACACATCGCCGGCTTTTACATGCGCACCGTTCTCAACATTAAGAATGGCATCCACAGCCAAGAAGTAACGTGCCTCTAAACCGTTCGGAAGTTTAATCACCTCGCCCTTGGTATCGTGCAAGACAATACGCGGACGCAGTTCAGCGCCTTTAGGTTGCTGACGGAAATCCGTAACCTTCTTCGACGAAATGCCAGTTGCTTCGTCGAGAACTTCGCGGATTGACACACCCTCGATAAGATCGGCGTAATGGGCAATACCCTCGCGTTCTGTGATAATCGGCAACGTATAGGGATCCCATTCAGCAAGTTTTTGGCCTTTGTGAACAGTCGTCCCCTCTTCGGCCATTAATTTTGCGCCGTAGGGTACGCGATGGCGCGCTTTTTCACGACCCACATCGTCGACCAGAACAATTTCACAATTACGGCCCATAACAACGGGACGCCCATCGCTGTTTGCAACGACGTTTTTGTTCTTAATCTGCAATTTAGCGTCGAATGAAGCTTCAACCGAGTTGGCTTCTGCGCCACGTTGCGCTGCACCACCAATGTGAAAGGTACGCATCGTAAGCTGCGTGCCAGGTTCACCAATAGACTGCGCCGCAATAACACCAACGGCCTCGCCGACATTGACAGGCGTTCCCCGTGCAAGATCGCGACCGTAGCATTTGCCGCAAACGCCGTTTTCTGATTCGCATGTCAACGCCGAACGGATGCCAACCGTATCCACGCCAGCCTTATCGATGAGCTCGAGCTGCTTTTCTTCAATCAACTCGCCAGCGCCAACGACAACGACGCCGGTGACGGGATGTTTGATATCAATTGATGCCGTACGACCGAGAATACGTTCTGAAAGTGGCGCAATAACTTCACCCCCCTCAATAACTGCTTTAACCGTCAAGCCCTTCGTTGTGCCACAATCCAGTTCTGTAATAATGGCATCTTGGGCGACATCGACCAGACGACGTGTCAAATAGCCTGAATTTGCCGTTTTTAGTGCCGTATCGGCCAGACCTTTACGAGCACCGTGTGTCGAGTTGAAGTACTCCAAAACGGTGAGACCTTCTTTGAAGTTTGAGATGATTGGCGTTTCAATAATCTCGCCAGACGGTTTAGCCATAAGGCCACGCATACCGGCCAGCTGTTTAATTTGAGCCGCCGAGCCACGAGCGCCCGAGTGTGCCATCATATAGACGGCATTAATGGTGCCTTTACCGGTGTCGGCGATGCCCTTCATCATTTCTTCGGCAACGCGCTCGGTACAAGTTGACCATACGTCAACGACTTTATTATATTTTTCGCCGCGGGTGATCAGACCATCTTGATATTGTTGCTCATATTCACGCACTTGGTCTTGTGATTTCCTGATCAAGGTTTGCTTTGCTTGTGGAATGACCAGATCGTCCTTACCGAACGAAATGCCCGCACGACAAGCATGGCGGTAACCAAGCCCCATCATACGATCGGCAAAAATGACCGTTTCCTTCTGCCCGCAATGGCGATAAACGGTGTCGATGACGTTAGTGACGTCCTTTTTTGTGAGAACGCGATTGATCATGCTGAAAGGAACATTCTTGTTGCGCGGTAGAATTTCCGACAACAACATACGACCCGGCGTTGTCTCAACGCGCGTTGTCTGATGCTTTCCTTCGCCATCTACGCCGTGATAACGGGCCTTGATCTTGGTGTGGAGTGTTACAATCTTATTGGCTAGCGCCTGTTCGATCTCACCGATCGAAGCGAAGATCATCCCCTCACCCGGCTCGCCATCGCGGGCCAGCGTAATATAGTAAAGACCAAGTACGATATCTTGTGACGGCACGATAATGGGCTTGCCGTTGGCAGGGCTAAGGATGTTGTTTGTCGACATCATAAGGACACGCGCTTCGAGCTGAGCTTCAAGCGAAAGTGGCACGTGAACAGCCATTTGGTCGCCGTCGAAGTCTGCATTGAAAGCCGTACAAACGAGCGGGTGAAGCTGAATGGCCTTACCTTCGATCAGCACCGGTTCGAAAGCTTGAATGCCAAGACGATGCAATGTAGGGGCTCGGTTGAGCATAACGGGATGCTCGCGAATGACCTCTTCCAGAATATCCCATACTTCGGGACGTTCTTTTTCGACCATGCGTTTGGCCGCCTTGATTGTCGAGGCCATGCCATAGAGTTCGAGTTTTGCGTAGATAAACGGCTTAAACAACTCGAGCGCCATTTTCTTCGGCAATCCACATTGATGCAATTTTAGTTCAGGACCAACAACGATCACAGAGCGACCGGAATAATCGACGCGTTTTCCGAGCAGGTTTTGACGGAAGCGTCCTTGCTTACCTTTCAACATATCGGAAAGCGACTTGAGGGGCCTTTTGTTGGCGCCCGTAATTACACGACCGCGGCGACCATTATCAAATAATGCATCCACCGACTCTTGCAGCATACGTTTTTCATTGCGCACGATGATATCGGGAGCGCGCAACTCCATGAGGCGTTTCAAACGGTTATTACGGTTAATGACACGCCGGTACAAATCATTGAGATCAGACGTCGCAAAACGTCCACCATCCAAAGGCACAAGAGGGCGCAATTCAGGTGGAATAACGGGCACGACATCCAAAATCATCCATTCCGGACGAGCGCCAGACTCGATAAAGGCCTCAATTACTTTGAGGCGCTTAACATATTTTTTGCGCTTGGCATCCGAAGCAGTTTCACGCAAGCCTTCGCGCAGCTTTACCTTCTCTTCGTGCAAATCAATGCCCGAAAGCATCAATTTAACGGCTTCAGCTCCGATCATGGCGGTAAACGCATCATCGCCATATTCTTCCTGCGCCTTCAAATGCTCTTCTTCAGTGAGAAGTTGGCGCATCTTGAGCGGGGTCAAGCCCGGCTCGGTAACCATATAGTTTTCGAAATAAAGTACCCGTTCCAATTCCTTCAAAGTCATGTCGAGTAAAAGGCCGACACGTGAAGGCAATGATTTCATGAACCAGATATGCGCCACCGGTGATGCCAGTTCGATATGACCCATACGTTCACGACGAACTTTTTGCAAGGTTACTTCAACGCCGCACTTCTCGCAGATAATGCCGCGATACTTCATACGTTTATACTTGCCGCACAGACACTCATAATCACGGATCGGCCCAAAGATACGAGCACAGAACAGGCCATCACGCTCAGGCTTAAAGGTACGGTAATTGATCGTTTCGGGTTTCTTGATTTCGCCAAACGACCAGGAGCGAATGCGCTCAGGTGAAGCGATCGATATCCGGATTTGATCAAATGCCGGCGGTGCGCTTTGCTGATTAAAAATGTTCATCAAGTCGTTCATGCGTTTACTCCCGCGCCACGATGTGCGTGTTTAATAATAAAACCTATTCAGCAGATTCCGGCAAAGCCGCCGGCGGTTGGTTATCCTGTTCCGCTGTTACCATTTTTTTCTGGTCAAGCTCGACATTCAGGCCAAGTGAACGCAGTTCCTTGACCAAAACGTTGAACGATTCCGGAATACCGGCTTCAAAGTTATCTTCGCCACGAACGATGGCCTCATAGACCTTGGTACGGCCAGAAACGTCATCAGATTTGACCGTGAGCATTTCCTGCAAAGTATAAGCTGCTCCATAAGCTTCAAGAGCCCAGACTTCCATTTCTCCGAAGCGTTGGCCACCGAACTGAGCTTTACCACCCAAGGGTTGTTGGGTAACCAAGCTGTAGGGGCCGATTGAGCGCGCATGGATCTTGTCATCCACCAAATGGTGTAACTTCAACATATAGATGTAACCTACCGTTACCTTACGATCGAACGGTTCACCCGTACGGCCATCGACGAGCACTTCCTGACCGGATTTATCAAGACCAGCCATTTCAAGCATGCGCTCAATGTCAGCCTCGCGCGCTCCATCGAACACAGGTGTCGCCATCGGTACGCCGATACGTAAATTACCAGAAAGCTCAATAATTTCGTCATCGGTCAGATCAGCAACATCGCGCTTGTAAGTTTCTTCGCCATAAGAGCTCTTTAGCTTCGCATGGAGGTCGACCAATGTTGCTTTTTTACCTTGATGAATTTGAAGTTGATAGGCATCCAAAGCCTGGCCGATTTGTTTGCCAAGATTGGCAGAAGCCCAGCCAAGATGCGTCTCAAGAATTTGGCCCACATTCATACGGCTAGGCACACCAAGCGGATTAAGCACGATATCAACGGGCGTTCCATCGGGCAGATAAGGCATATCTTCTACAGGCACGATGCGCGAAATAACACCCTTGTTGCCATGGCGCCCGGCCATTTTATCACCGGGTTGTAATTTACGTTTCACAGCAACAAAGACCTTCACCATCTTCATAACGCCCGGTGGTAACTCATCGCCACGCTGTAATTTGGAGACTTTGTCCTCAAAACGCTTTTTCAGCGCTGTGATTTGATCGTCGAACACCTTATTGATGCTCTCGATTTGCTCCATGAGCTTGTCATCTTTAATGCTGATCTGGCGCCATTGGCCACGCGTATAGTCTTCCAGTAGCTCCTCGGTAATGGCCTTTCCAACGGGAAAGTTCTTGGGTCCGGAAACAGATTTTTGGTTGAGCAACAGTTCTTTCAACCGGCCATAGAAGCTACGTTCCAAAATTGCCTTTTCGTCATCACGATCTTTTGCGAGACGCTCAATTTCAGCACGTTCGATAGCTATGGCACGTTGATCTTTTTCCACGCCGCGGCGTGAGAAAACGCGTACCTCAACGACCGTACCCGTGACCCCTGGTGGTAAACGCAAACTGGTATCGCGGACATCGGCAGCTTTTTCGCCAAAGATCGCGCGCAACAGTTTTTCTTCAGGTGTCATCGGGCTTTCGCCTTTGGGCGTAACTTTACCGACTAAAATATCACCAGGATTAACTTCAGCACCGATATAGGTAATGCCGGCTTCATCGAGATTTTTGAGTGACTCTTCGCCGACATTAGGAATATCACGCGTGATTTCTTCCTGACCCAGCTTGGTATCGCGCGCCATGACTTCAAATTCCTCGATATGGATCGAGGTAAAGACGTCATCTTTCACGATGCGCTCAGAAATCAGGATCGAGTCTTCGAAGTTGTAGCCATTCCATGGCATGAAGGCGACCAGGACATTACGGCCAAGAGCCAATTCGCCCAACTGTGTCGAAGGGCCATCGGCAATGATGTCGCCCTTCTTCACCACGTCGCCCACTTTGACAAGAGGACGTTGCGTAATACAGGTGCTTTGGTTTGAGCGCTGAAACTTGAGCATATTATAGATATCAACGCCAGGAGCTGCCGGATCCGTATCTTCGGTCGCACGCACAACGATGCGCGTGGCATCAACCTGATCGATGACACCCGAACGCTTGGCGGCTATTGCAACGCCAGAATCGCGCGCGACAATGCCTTCCATGCCGGTGCCAACCAAGGGGGCGTCGTTTTGTAATAAGGGTACCGCTTGACGTTGCATGTTGGAGCCCATCAACGCACGATTGGCGTCGTCGTTTTCCAAAAAGGGGATCAGAGCCGCAGCCACCGAGACTATTTGCTTCGGCGAGACATCGATAAAATCGACGCTTTCGGGCGGTGTTGTAATGTTTTCGCCGCCTTTGCGGACAATAACCGCTTCATCCGTAAATTTACCGGACTTGTCGAGCGCAGCGTTAGCCTGAGCAATAGCGTATTGCCCCTCTTCCATCGCTGATAAATAGACAACTTCAGCTGTGACTTTACCGCTCTTGCAACGACGGTAAGGACTTTCAATAAATCCATACTGATTGACGCGAGCATAAGTGGCCAGCGAGCTAATCAGACCGATGTTCGGTCCTTCAGGTGTTTCAATCGGACAAATACGTCCATAATGCGTCGGGTGCACATCGCGTACTTCGAAGCCTGCGCGTTCGCGCGTCAGACCGCCAGGCCCCAAGGCCGAAACACGACGTTTATGCGTGATTTCAGAAAGTGGATTGGTCTGATCCATAAACTGACTTAACTGCGACGAGCCGAAAAATTCGCGCACAGCCGCAGCCGCCGGTTTCGCGTTAATCAGATCATGTGGCATGACTGTATCGATTTCGATCGAGCTCATGCGCTCACGTATGGCGCGCTCCATGCGTAAAAGACCCACACGATATTGATTTTCCATCAGTTCGCCGACAGAACGGACACGACGGTTACCGAGATGATCAATATCATCAACTTCGCCACGTCCATCTTTGAGATCGCACATGATGCGAAGAATTTTAAGGATGTCTTCTTTGCGTAAGACGCGAACCTGATCGTCGGTCTTGAAGCCAAGACGTGCATTCATTTTCACGCGGCCGACCGGTGACAAATCATAGCGCTCAAGATCGAAAAACAATGCGTGGAACAAAGCTTCGGCTGATTCCAACGTCGGCGGCTCACCCGGACGCATGACGCGATAAATATCGATCAGCGCTTCTTCACGGGTAACATTTTTGTCCGCCATCATCGTATTGCGGATATACGGACCAATATTAAGGTGATCGATACCAAGGATGGGCAGTTCCTTGACGTTAGCTTTCTCAAGCTTTTCCATCACATCAACCGTCAACTCATCGCCCGCTTCAAATAATACCTGACCGGTCTTCTCATCAATCATGTCGCTGGCAATGTACTGGCCAATAAGCTCTTGAGCCTGCACCAAGATCTCTTTCACGCCCTGTTCAACAAGCTTGGCGCCAACGCGAGCTGTCATTTTTGTGCCAGCTTCAACGACAACTTTGCCGTTTTTAGCGTCGATTAGATCGGCCTGTATTTTCTGACCCTTCATGCGTTCGGCATTGAAGAAAGTCGTCCAGCCGTTTTTGGCATGCTTATAAGTAACCGTCTCATAGAAAGCCGACAGAATTTCTTCCTTCGCCATACCTTGAATTTCATTGGCTGCAAGAGGTTTGCCATCCTTAGCGCGCTTCGCACGAACTTTTTCTGTTTCGGCGCTATCGAGTGCGTAGAGCAAAGAGGTTACGGGCAATTTGCGGCGACGATCGATGCGTGCGTATACAAGATCCTTGGCATCAAATTCAAAATCGAGCCACGAACCGCGATAAGGAATAACCCGTGCCGCGAATAGATACTTGCCGGATGAATGTGTTTTACCCTTGTCATGATCAAAGAAAACGCCAGGGCTGCGATGCATCTGGCTGACGATCACGCGCTCTGTGCCGTTGATGACAAATGTGCCGTTCGCCGTCATGAGCGGCATGTCACCCATATAGACGTCTTGTTCCTTAATATCACGAATGGATTTGACACCGGTTGTTTCATCAACATCAAACACGGTCAGACGCAATGTAACCTTCAAAGGTGCAGCATAGGTCATGCCACGCTGTTGACATTCCTCGACATCGTATTTCGGCTGCTCGAGCTCGTAAGATAAGAAATTCAGAACGGCGCGTTCTGAAAAATCTGAAATCGGGAATGCCGATGATAAAACTTCTTGCAGTCCCATGCGCGTACGTTGCTCGGGTGGAATATGCATTTGCAGGAAATTTTCATAGGAGCGACGTTGCACCTCGATCAAATTGGGCATTTCGGCTACTTCAGGAATACGCCCGAAGCTTTTGCGGATTTTTTTGCGGCCGGTAAAGCTTTTGCTCAAATTGACGCTGATGGGTGCGGTACTACTCGCCATGCTCGTGCCTTTCAATTGTGGGGCGCCACGTTCAGAAACGCCGCGCGCTCATTTACAAAAATCGACCCTGTCAAGCATCAACAAGCAGGGCTACAAAAGTAAACAGCGCCGCACGGCGATACAGGCATCTACCTGCTCGCTGGACGGGGCTGGTCATTTCAGCAATTTGTTGGGGCTAATATGGCGGGGATGCAATTCTTATGCAAGTAGAAAAAAGTCTGTATTTTACTATATCAATCAATTAGTTATCCTTGCCATGTCCATGATCTCCCTCATCGTGTTGTTTGCTGCAGGCTTTGCTGCAGGCATCACCAATGCCATCGCTGGCGGCGGCTCTTTTATGACATTCCCTGCCCTCCTTTTCACAGGTCTCGATCCGCGTGCTGCCAATATCACATCAACGATCGCTTTGTTTCCGACCCAAATCAGCACCGGTTTTGCCGGGCGTAAAATGGCGGGGGGCACGCCCAACCTATCTTTAAAAAGTCTGATTATCATCAGTCTTGGCGGCGGTGCCATTGGCGCTCTGCTTTTACTCATGACACCCCCCGCCTTTTTTGCACGATTGGTTCCTTGGCTTATTCTTTTCGCAACGGTTGTTTTTGCCTATGGCAGTTTTCGTAAGCGCCCGGCAGAAGGCGAAGACAAACCGCATCTCAACAAATTTGGTTCCGTTCTTTCGCAAATCGGCATCAGCATTTACGGCGGCTATTTTGGCGGCGGCATTGGTTTTCTGATGCTTGCCGCCCTTACTCTGGCGGGCATGTCCCTACGTAAGGCCGGCACCACCAAAAACATATTAGCTGGTGTTATGAATGCATCAGCCGTTTTGGTTTTTCTATTCTCAAAAGATATTGGTTGGGTACAGGTGGCTATCGCCGCTATTGCAGCCATAGGCGGCGGCCTGGTAGGCGTGCGCCTGCTCAGCAAAGTTAATGAGCGTATGCTGCGTATTGCCGTTGTCGCGATTGGAACAACGCTGACGATCGCGCTTTTTTTGCGCGCCTAAAATGAGTTTATGCGCTCTTTGATTCCGTGACAGTCGTTGGCGACGTGGCAACTTCTTCGTAATCCGTTTTCTCAGAAATACGAGCAGCCTTGCCGCGTAAGTTGCGCAGGTAATAAAGTTTCGAGCGGCGCACATCACCCTTACGCACTAATTCGACGGATTCTAAACGTGGGCTGTAAAGCGGAAACACGCGTTCGACACCTTCGCCGTAACTGATCTTGCGTACGGTAAATGATGAATTGACACCGGCATTCTTGCGCGCAATGCACATACCTTCATAGGCCTGAACACGTTCGCGCGAACCTTCGATAACCTTTACATTGACGCGCACAGTGTCGCCAGGACCGAACTCTGGGATTTTTGCGTGAGCCTTGAGCTTTTCCAGCTCTTGCTGCTCAATCTTTTGCATTAAATTCATAACCGCTACTCCTTCACCTTCTTCTTAAGAGCTAACTCGTATTTATTCCACAAATCTGGCCGACGCTGACGGGTTATCTCTTCCGCTTTTGTCTGTCGCCAAACCCTCACCTTCTCATGATGCCCTGAAACCAGAACTTCAGGAACCTCACGACCATCCCAAACTGCGGGACGTGTATAATGCGGATATTCAAGTAACCCGCCCGTAAAACTTTCTTCTTCCATCGTTGCTGCGTTACCAACAACTCCAGTCAACAACCTCACACACGCTTCAAGTAACGTCATCGCCGCTACCTCGCCGCCGGCTAAAACAAAATCACCGACACTTATCTCTTCCAGACCTTGGGCATCAATCACTCGCTGATCGACACCTTCGTAACGTCCGCAAAGCAAAAGCACCGAAGGGGCTGCGGCTAATTCCTTTACCAACGCCTGATCCAAAATGCGGCCACGCGGTGAAAGATATATCCGGCGCGCAGCCTTACCAAATTTGGCATCGGCACCACGAATGGCGGCATCGACCACATCGGGTCGCAAAACCATTCCGGCACCGCCCCCATAGGGCGTATCGTCCACGGAGGCGTGCTTATCGCTCGCAAACGCGCGAATGTCCAGTGTTTCGAGTTTCCAGATGCCTTCTTTTAAAGCCTTTCCAGCTAAACTGAGGCCAAGCGGTCCCGGAAACATCTCCGGGAAAATAGTTAAAGTACTGGCAAACCAAGGTTTTTGATTTGACATATATTCCACCCCTAATGCCACTCCATCTAAAAGCTATACCAACAAAAGCATAATTCCGATGCAACGTTATAATCTATCAAGTTAATATGTTGTACAATTCACCACATTACCCGACCCCATACAATTCGTCGTCCTCGGCCGATTTACGCTATTAATAAGCTGCTGATTTTGAAGATACTGCATATAATTGCTAAAGGCCTGTTGTCTTTGTTGTATTTCAGCCATGTGTGACTGCTGGAGCTGACTATCAATTTTCTCCCAAGCTCCCGTTAGTTCTTTATTCGTTTCTATAGCAGTATTCTTTGCCTTCGTTATGGCTTCTCCCCAAGATATTTTGCGCTTAACAAGACTAATTTCTATTGTGTCCCATCTTTGCCATTCATCAACCATTATAGAAACTATTGAAGGTGTGAGGGGTTCTAAACTTTCAGCAGCATTTCTTCTACAGCTCTGAGTTTCGGGGTACACTTTGTAGATAGCCTGTATTTCACTTTTTGTAGCTTTTTTCTCGTCAGTCATTTGTTCCAAGCTTGCATCCATTACATTTAAGGGAACATGGGGACGAAGAGGATCAAAGTCGGACGACTGCATAACGCTTGTTAAACACGCCTTTAATTGGACTACGGTTGCTTGCGTGTATCACGTATAAGCTGAACCTGTCGTTGTGCAACTGTGGCACAAGCAGCAAGAATTGGTGCTAGTAGTAACAATAAGGCTATACGCAAGAATTTCTGTGTTTGCATACAAACCTACTGGCCATTACGTGTGGGGCGATCACCCGCTTGTTCCGCGTCTTGTTCGCACACATATGCTCCAGATTTAGTATTCCCATACCAACGTTCTCCTTTGAAATGGTAGACCCCAGTTGGAAGATTTAGCCAAACCACCGTATCCGACGGACAGTGCTGTTGGGCCAATTGCTCAGTAGAGAACAGAATAAGAGTTTGAGCAGAGGAAGCAGAAATAAGTGAAATAAGTATAAAAAGGATCATCAACGATTTGATTACAAAATCACGCTTCATCGTACTACCTCGAATTTTCGCATTTTCTCTTCAACGCTACTATTTTTAGGCCAAGCGAAAGCATATAAAGCCTTGCGCAAAAGATATATTATGTCATCCGATTTTTTTTGGCCTAGAGGAAATGGGCAGGATATTAGTTCTACGTTGACGACGCACCGGCTTTGTTGGATTTAGTTAACCAGCCTTGGGGTAAATCGATAATCAGATATCCTTCTTTTAAATCTATTTGCGGCACGTAAATATCTGTGAACGGCAGCATAAAACTATCGCCTTTGGTGGGTTCTATTTCGAGAAACGGACCGGCACCATAATTATGGACCGCTTTCACATGGCCACTGATCTGGGTGTTTCTGTCTCTGGCCTCAAGACCGACAAGATCAGCCTCGTAATATTCGCGTTTGTTCGGTTTTGGTAAAGCATCGCGTTCCACATAGAGTTGAGTGCCACGTAAAGCTTCAGCTTGATTGCGATCTGTTACGCCGCTCAAACTACCGATAAAATGATCTTTGATTGTTCCCCTCAACTTCAGATCAAATTTTTCATTACCACTTTCATCCGTTAGCGCCCCATATCTGGCGATGGCTTCGGGCTCTTCTGTAAAACTGCGAAGGCGGATCTGACCGCGCACACCGTGCGCGCCCATGATCACGCCAACACATATCCTCTGTTTTTGTTTCATTCCACGTTAGGCCGTAGCCGCTTCCACTGCCTGGGCTTCGGCTGCCGCTGGTGCCGGAGCTGGAGCTGCTGGGACTGCAGGTGCGGCGGCGGCTTTTTCTGCTTCCGCGGCGACGAGCTTTAGACGCTCTTGCGTCTTGGCTCTGGGGGCTGATTTCTTCGGTGTTTCATTGATTTTTGGTTTCTTACCTAAACCGGCCGCATGAAGAAAACGTGCAACGCGATCACTGGGTTGGGCTCCTACTTTAAGCCAATGCTTGATGCGTTCTTCGACTAAAGTAACGCGCTGCGGATTTTCTTTTTGCAGCATCGGATTATAGGTGCCGAGCTTCTCGATAAAGCGGCCATCGCGTGGTGAGCGACTATCGGCCGCCACAATGTGATAAAAGGGGCGTTTCTTGGTACCATGACGTGTCATACGAATTACAAGCATTTATGTTCTCCTTAGTTGTTTAATGTTGTGGGCCCTTGTTTTGTATTCATTTTACATCCTCTCTCGCGCCCAATAGTTTCGAGGACGTGTTGGTCTATCGCTTTGGATCCCCCAAACCGGTCATATCACCGCCCATCAATTTTGGCATCATGCTACGCATGAAACCGTTTTTGCCGAGCTTCTGCACTTGCTTCATCATTTTTTGCATTTCAAGAAACTGTTTGATCAGGCGGTTCACATCCGCGACATGAACGCCGGCGCCGCTGGCAATGCGCCGCTTGCGCGAGGCGCCCAGTAGATCAACATTTTTACGCTCAGCTGGCGTCATGGATTGAATAATAGCTTCCTGACGTTTGACCATTTTATCATCGACATTGGCATTCTTGAGCTGATCTTTAATTTTGCCCATGCCTGGCAATAAGTTCATCAAACCGCCTAGGCCGCCCATTTTTTGCATTTGCCGTAATTGTTTGGCGAGATCGTTGAAATCAAAACTCTTGCCTGACAGAAATTTTTCGGTCATCTCCTGAGCTTCGTCTTGATCAAGTGTTGCGGCGGCCTTCTCGACCAGCGAAACGACATCGCCCATGCCAAGAATACGATTTGCCAAGCGATCGGGATGATATACTTCTAACGCTTCGGTCTTTTCACCAACTCCAAGAAATTTTATTGGCTTGCCAGTCACGGCACGCATCGAAAGTGCCGCACCACCACGGGCATCGCCATCTATGCGCGTTAATATAATGCCGGTAACGCCAACTCTCTGATCAAACTGCACGGCTGTATTGACGGCATCCTGTCCTGTCATGGCATCAACAACGAGCAACTTTTCATGGGGCTCCGTAACATCACGCAATGCCGCAGCCTCGTCCATCAACACATCGTCAATAGCCAGACGACCGGCGGTATCAAAAATGACAATATCAAATACTTCCTTGCGTGCTAATTCGACGGCACGGCTGGCAATGGCTTCCGGTTCCTGCCCGGCGACAATCGGTAATACTGAAACACCAACTTGCGCGCCGAGCACAGCCAGTTGTTGTTGCGCTGCCGGGCGGCGCGTATCAAGCGATACAAGCAAAACTTTCTTTCGTTCAATGTCGGTAAGTCGCTTGGCGAGCTTTGCTGATGTCGTGGTCTTGCCGGAACCTTGCAAGCCAAGCATCATGATCACAGCGGGAGGCGTAACATTCAAATTAAGCGGTATCGCATCCTTACCAAGCAATTCAATCAGATTGTCATGGACAATTTTGATGACTTGCTGACCCGGCGTAATCGAACGCATAACATCTTGACCAACCGCGCGTTCCTTAACCTTGGCAACAAAATCCTTCACAACCGATAGGGCTACGTCGGCCTCAAGCAAAGCTATCCGCACTTCACGTAAAGCTTCGCCGACATCCTCTTCGGTCAGATTGCCGCGCCGCGTGAGCCGGTCGAAAATCCCGGTCAATTTGTTGCTTAAGTTTTCAAACATTTCCTGACTTGCCGCTCTCCTAAAAAAACAAATAGCCCAAACGAAATCGGGCCAGTGCACGCTACGCGTGGACTGGCCTTACACCTCGTCTCGGGTGTATCCTCTTGCGTCACCCCCCAACTTATGAGGCGGATGTCGCAGCCATAGGCTGGGATGGGCTGACTTCTAGCGGATCAAGTGAGGTTTCGTCAACTAATAGACGGCTTTTTTGTTATTTGGCTTGCATTATGAGCCTCTTTTTCCTAAAAAAGCCCCCTGTTCCACCTGGCCTCGCTGCCTCAAGCCCATGGCCAAAGGGAAAGATTTAGCCATACAATTGAAAGACGTTATCAACATGAAAAAAGAGATTCATCCCGACTATCACCAAATCACAGTTGTGATGACCGATGGTACAGAATTTGTCACGCGCAGCACCTACGGTAAGCCAGGCGCAAAATTGCATCTCGATATCGATCCCAAGACACATCCGGCTTGGACGGGCATGCATCGTATGGTTGACCGCGGCGGTCAGTTGGCCAAGTTCAATAAACGCTTTTCGGGTTTTGGCAGTAAGAAAGAAGCGGAAGACACAACCGCCGCGCCCAGTAATGAGCCCAAAATCAAACTGACCACGACGGCAGCGTCAGCAGCTAAAAAGAAAAAGGGCTAAGAATAAAGCCTGAGAATAAAAAACGCGACCACAGCGGGCCGCGCATTTATAGTGCTTATGTAGCCCCTAGTTCGATGTGCTACTACCAATCGGGCGCATACCCGTGATCATCCCAAAATTCGGCACTTCGCCAGCTTCAAGCTTTGAGCGCACCATAGCATCAAGCCGCATAATTCGCGCATAAAGCGCATGACTACGCTCAAGAAGACTACGCAAGCCCGGAGGTAATTCCGCATCTTCTGATCCATTGTCATTCTGACATTCCTCGCCACCGCCGAGCGCATATTGCTCTGATGAAAACTGTTCCGGTGATATTTCACCCGACAATAAAGCCTTCATCGCCAACAGCCACGTCATAACCTGTATGAGCCGCGCTGAGACCCGTGTGTGCTGATAGCCAACCTGTAGGCAGCGTGGTAAATCATATTCGCGCCGATCGGCTTGCTCATGAAAAGCAATGTAATTACGAACCTCAAGCGTCAGGGCTATGCCTTCGTCAAAGGTACGATCAAGTAAAGTTGCAGACTTATTCATGCACGGCCCCGCTCTAAATTAATTCTCTTCCCTCACTCGTGGTACACGGATAGCGTTAAAAAGATGTGTATTGGGTCTTAAAGAGGTCTTAAGAACGATTGCCGACTGCAAAATCTGCCGCTATTGTCGCTGGCGAAGAAAGAAAATATGGTTAAATTCTGTTTACTAATTTTATGTCGCACGAAAGATGGGGCGTAGCCAAGCGGTAAGGCAGTGGATTTTGATTCCACCATTCGGAGGTTCGATCCCTCCCGCCCCAACCAATATAATATCGCATGAGATCTATATAATTTTGATGCTTAATGATTTTCAGGCGCAACAATAGAGCATGAAGCCTGCGACCAATCAGGCGCTAGCCCAAGTTGCGTAAGGCATTTGCCAATTGGCGAATCTGGAACAACCTTATCGCCAATATTAGAATTTTTAAGGAAGCTATCGTTGCATATTTGATCTATATCAGATGGCAACGGCCTTTTATTAACGATACGCTCCATTCGTACCAAAATGGCAAGATTACCGTAACCAACAGGAACCATTGAGCCTCCTTCGCAGTGAACCATTCTCAAAGGCATGGGCAACTGATTGAGAGGTTGCGAGGGATCCGACAGGGCGTTATCCGATTTTGCCAAACTTGCGCAAAATACAGTGCTCAATATAATCGCAATCGAAAGCATGTCTTTGATGGATAGTTTCATACGTCACCGCAAATCTAAGGAAACAATAATAAAGACTATCTTTTATCCAGCTTAGCAGGGCGGATATAGATAATGAGCCGATGCCAGGCACTCCCTCTGGAGTACGAATGAAAACTTAATAAAGTTTTAAAAGCGGTTGCGGAAAGCCTGGTTCACGGCGTACAAACGCAACCGGAGAATGCCCATGCATAGACGATATAATTTCTGCGCCCTCATGTTTTTGGTTGCCACACTCTTCTGTCTCGCACCGTCATGCCTACGGGCAGATGAAGGCTTACCTCAATCAGTGCGCACACTTCTGCATACGCCTTTAAGGATTGTCGGCACAAGCACCTACCGCAAATTTGGTTTCAGTATTTATCATGTTACATTGTGGGCAGTCGATAAACGTTGGGATGCGGCTAAGCCCTATGCGCTACAATTGAGTTACGTGCATAGCGTATCCAAAGATACTCTCGTCGATACAGTTATGGATGATATTCGCGATCAGGCCGTTGCCGATGAACCCACGCTTACACGTTGGGAAGGTATCTTGAATGCATCCATGCCTTCCCTTGAAGACGGCGATACGATTGTCGCCCTCGTTATCCCAGGAAAAAAATCACAACTGTTCTATAATGGATCAAAAATTCTTAGCATTGACGAACGAGCCTTCAGTGATGCCTTCATCAATATATGGCTGGGAGAGAAGGCCAACCAGGACATGCGAGAAAAACTACTTGGTGATACAACGCAGTAAAGGCGTGTTATTTTTAATGACTTACTGCCTAATCAATTTTTCTTTCTGCGCCATTCTCTGAAGGTGCAATAGCGCTTGTCATCTGTCGCTGGCGCATACGAAAGCGCATTTTGTCCTTAGTGCTGCTCCAAGCATGGCAATACGCGCAGGAAACCCCCTCTTCATATAAGGGATGTTTTTTGTCTTCAACCGACAAAGGATAACCACAGCAAAAGCACATGGAATAACGCCCGGTTGTCAGACCATGTCCAACCGCCATGCGACGATCAAACACATAGCACTCTCCCTGCCACATACTTTTTTCAGCTGATATCTTCTCCAAATATTTAAGAATACCACCTTTCAAATGATAAACTTCGCTGAAACCTTCGGCGCGCATGAAAGCCGATGCCTTCTCGCAGCGAATGCCGCCCGTGCAATACATTGCTATTTTTTTATCTCGAGCAGGGTCAAGATTTTGGCGCACATAATTGGCAAAATCAGTAAACCGCTCGATTTGCGGATCGCGGGCCTTGGCGAACTTACCGATCATCGTCTCGTATACATTTCGCGTATCAAGCACAACAACTTCTGGATCACTAATCAAGTCGTTCCAATCTTCCGGCCCCACATAAACTCCCTTCATCTTATTGGGATCAGCCTGGGCCTGATTAAAAGTAATGATCTCGCGTTTCAATCGAATTTTGAGTTTATTAAATGGCTTTTCAGGTGATTGAGAAAATTTGACATCTGAGCGCAAAAGACCGGTCTGTTCAGCAAGTATCTCAAGCATCTGATCGATGATCTCGTCGCTGGCACCAGCCAGTGTACCGTTTATGCCTTCAGGGGCTATCAAAAGAGTGCCGCAGAGATCCATTTCAACAAATGACCGGCGTAATATTGTGCGCAACGCGGCAACGTCTTCGATAGGCACAAATCGATAAAGGGCGGCAACTGTGTAAGTCATAAGCCGTTATACGTTGAATGCAGCATGCGGGCAAAGCTCTTAAGTAACTATTGGCCCACTCTGCGCATCTTGTCTTTATTTTCCGGTATTTAGCAGGCTAATATGGCTAATACAGCTAATATTCTGGCCTAAACACATCAAGGGACAGGCCAGCGCTATGCGCACTTGAGCTCCAAATTGAAGGTCGGGTTAACACATTACTTATGGTATTTTTATAACGTAGATCGTAAGTGTAGAAAAATTATTGTTCTGTCTCAATGGTTGTTTTATTTGAAAGTCCACTCTCGCCATGCTGAAATCACTGCACCTCAGATCGCTGCGACCTTTAAAAAGATATCTTCTCACTACCTTTTTAATCTCTTGCGTTCTTTTGGTTGGCTTTATGATTGTCGTTTTTTCACAGACGATGCAAACCGTTCGTTCCGATAATTTAGCTCTCAACTATAGCAAAACTCTCCCGGCCAGCCAGGAAGTCCTCTTTAAAGCTATCCAAGCCAACAGCGCCGAACAAAATTATATCGGGACACGGTCTGCATCGGATTTACAGATATATAAAAACAGAATTGCTGCCTTGGACGATAAATTTAGCGCATTTTCCAGTCTTATGGGTGACCAGCAGGAAGATCTCGCACTGCTACGCACGAGACTTGAGCATTTGAAAGAAGCTTACAATTCCGAAATAAGCGCTCTTTCTGCCGATCAAAAAACATTTAGGTCCACGCCATCCTCGGCAAGCAGTTCAGCCCTGGCGGCAGTCCGCTCGGCTTTTACTGACTTCAATTTGCGTGAAACGGCCGTAGCTAATAACACCATCCGACAAATCAAAAAGGCCCATTACCGTTATTATATGATGATCACAGTAACTGCGGTACTAGGATTTTGTGCGCTCGTGATTGCCAATTTGCTTATTATCCTTCTCATTATCAAAAATGCGCGCGGCGAAGATAAACTGCATGATAGCGAAAGATTGTTTTCAACTATCGTCAATGGAGTCAATGACGGAATTTTCGACTGGAATTTAGTCGACAATAGCATTGAGTATTATTCGTCTTCATACAAAGCTTTGCTTGGCTATGAGCGCGAAGAGCTGGGGGCAAGTCACGATATATTCCGTAGCTTAATTCATCCCGATGACCTTATACCCTCACGACGAAGAACACTGGATTATATAGAAAAAAGAACGCCACTTTATAATAGCTCATTTCGCATAAGGCATAAGGATGGGCATTGGGTATGGGTCCTGTCACGTGGCATCGGTTTCTGGGATGAAAATGGAAAACCGCAACGCCTGATAGGCACACACACTGATATTACCGTTCAAAAACGGCGCGAGGAAGAGTTGACGCAGCTCGCTGTAAGGAACGAACAGCAAAAGCGAGAGTTGTTCACTGCAAAGGAAAAAGCCGAAGCCGCTAATCTTGCAAAAAGCGATTTTCTGGCCACTATGAGCCATGAAATTCGGACACCTTTAAATGTTATCATTGGCCTCGCTTATCTCCTCAAAGACAAACAGCCAACCGCCAAGCAAGAAGACATGGTATCCACTCTTTGCGCCAACGCTGATGTTCTCCTTCGGCTTGTCAATGATGTGCTTGATCTCAACAGGATTGAAGAAGCCCAAGTCGAACTAGAGTCACATCCTTTCCTCATAAGTAAAGTTTTAAAATCATTGCATGATATGTTTAGCGAGCAGATTGCAGCAAAAGGCCTTAGTTTTTCTATGCTCAATAGGCTAGATAACCAGTCCTACATAGGCGATGAAGCGCGCCTACAACAAATTCTCGTCAATCTAATTGGTAATGCGGTAAAATTTACCACGCGTGGCTCCATTGCCGTCATGGTTGATACCATACCCAACAGTAAGGGAAAAAATGACATCCAAGTTACTGTTGCCGATACGGGTGTCGGCATTGCACCGGAAAAACTGCCCGTTATATTCGAACGCTTTGCTCAGGCAGATCAAACGATTTCACGCCGTTTCGGTGGTTCAGGACTTGGCTTGGCCATATGTAAATCACTTGCGCATTTGATGGGCGGCAGCATAGAGGTAACAAGCAAGTCCAACGAAGGCTCCGTATTCACCTTGACTATACCCCTTACACCCGCTGTCCTGCCAACGACAACGGAGGCTCTGCCCCTCGCCATAAAGTCTTCGTTAATAGCCCCCTCACAACGCGGTAAAATTTTACTAGTTGAGGACTATCCGGCTAATATCTTAGTCGCAAGCCTGATGCTTGAAAATATGGGCTATACTGTAGATGTTGCAAGGTCAGGTTTGGAAGCCGTACGAAAAATTAGGGATGACGCCGCAACTTATAGCGTCATACTCATGGATGTTCGCATGCCAGATATGGATGGGTTTGAAACGACACGGCTTATACGGGCACTCGAAAAACAGAGAGGGTGTCATTATTCTATCATCGGCGTCACGGCGCATGCGACTATGACTGATCGTGACAATTGTCTTGAAGCTGGCATGGATGACTATATTAGTAAGCCCATTCAGTCAGATTTATTGGCAGATAAACTGCGAAAAATCGTAGATACAATACCTACAGCCGCCTAGAAAACCCGGACTAGAGACAACCTATTCGGTACTTATCTTGCTTTATTTTTACAGATTAAGTGGCTTTTTCTTAAAATAAACAGTTAACTATCGCATTATTGGTAATTTCTTGACGAGCAGCGAAGAATATTACCATTATCCTGCCCAATTTAAACGGCGACGGACAGCCGAAATTTTTAATTAGAGTTATGTTGTAGTCGCATTATGACAGAAAAAATAAGATGAATAGTAATAATGATAAGAAACCCCCAGATCAATTTTACCTTACACCGACCGTTGAAGCCTTGTTGGAAGAAGGCAATCGCGGGCTTAGAACGCTTTCAAGAAGAATAAGAAAAGTAGCAGTAGCTGAAAATCCTAATCCAATAGAGTTGGAAGCATTGGGATTGACGGGTGTTGCTGAGGATTTGCCTGGAGAGACATTCTCAGAATCTGGAAGCCCGGATGATCCGGCCATTTTTAAAGGATTATATCCAAGGCCAGGAGCGCCCAAAAGATTAAATCAACACTTCTTATATCAGGCCCCAGGCTATCGAGAAGGGGATGAGTACACGCCACCTAATGGTGACGCGTTCACTGGTAAAAGGGTAGAAGCCTATTTTATAAGTTATGCTGAATTAGAAATAATGAAACAGCACATCGAAGAGTTGTTTCACTCGATTTATAATAAACGCCTCATATTTCTTTTTCCTGCCGTAGGAACAAAAGAATGGGAAATTATTGGCTTAGTCCAAGAATATGCAAGGAAAGTACCGGGGTTACCGGAAGAAGAAGTAGCCAAGTGCCCCCTAAGTGTCGACGCCTTTGACACATCGGCGGTCTACTTAGAGCAGTTGCGCGCCGCCGGGAGAGAACTTACAAGCAACATAAGAACTCATGAAGTTGATGTTCTTAGCCAAGAATTTCTCGACCATCCTTTATGGCAAGAAGACCCGTTGGCCCGCAGGACATTTTTTGATCTTGGTTGCACCAGATATAATCGCTCCTTCCTAGAAATCGCGACATCCTACCATGATCTTGGTAGAATTCTTCGACCCGGTGATAAGGCCTATGTCGGAGCCAACCTAACACAGCGCAGACGCCCTAATCTTGACGCCTATAGTCATTTTGAGGGGTATTTTTTAAATGCCATGCGCATGACCATAATAGCAAGCGGTGTTAAAAGGGCTCCTGAAAATCCGTTCCCCTTCGCCTATGCACGGCGGGTCGAATACAACCTGGAAACGTTACCGGGTGACATGAGAAGATTCCGAATTACGCGCATACCAAGAAATGTTCAAGCTTTACGTCGCTTACATCTTGAACATCCCGCTCGACCAGAATTAAGTATAGATTTTGAGGAAGGCGAAGAAACTATTGGCAATTTATCCACGATCGTTTCTATGCGTGGACATAAGGCGATGCTCCGTCAAGCAGGAATTAAGATGACCACGTGGCGACATGAAAATGAGGCAATTCCTGACGCAGATTTTCGCCTGCTTTGCGTAGAAAAAAATCCGCGTCTAAGAGAAAGGCCAACTATTAACGCTTTGTCATAGAACGATGCTCGCACATAAATTCGACACCGCTTTCAGGTCATCGCAATTTATCGGTAAACTTTTTGTCCATATCCACACCGGCAATTTCGCTAGTGGGAACCTTTAGCGCCGCCGATATTTTTAAAAAGCCATTTTATAGTTAAAGGCGATTGCCCGTTAATTAAACGGCTCATATGACCCTGTGACAGAGATTACTTGGGGGCCATATGGCAGACTCATCGCCAAACGAATAATAAGCGATAATACGGCGATACCGGATAGCAGCAGATTGGACAGGCGCATTGTGCACGACGCGCTTGATCTTTTTGTTTGTTCTTGTCATTTCATTGCTCTTTTCGGATTGCCTGCAACTGTTGTCTGCACCATGAGCGCGGCCGCCTCTTTAGCTTTTGCCCAATATTGATTGATCTCATCGCGCGTAAATACGGCGCGGGGTTCAAGTTGTTCTGATCTATGCCTTCTCCTATATAGCCAAGAAGTTATTGGATAAATCAGCCCTCGTCCAATCCAACAGCCCACGGGCAGCGCGAAGTTGCTCCGGCGCAATTACTTCAAGCTGATTGATTGAATAAGGTTCCACGATCTGCGCCACTCCCATGCCACACAGCTATTGGCAGAAGGCATACACCCTAAAATCGCCCAGGAACGGCTAGGCCATAGCTCTATCAAGACAACGCTTGATCTTTATTCCCATGTCACGGACACCATGCAGGGAGAGGCAGTTTCAAAACTCGACACCGCTTTCAGGTCTGCTATAGCTATAAAAGCGAAGCTCAACAAAGGGCCGCAACTTGGGTAAAACTAATTTGGGGGGCATTTTGGGGGGCATTTAGGTTTTTTGCTTTATCAGCTAAAGCAAAAAATGTTTTGTATCAACTGGTTGGAGACGTGGCCGAGTGGCTGAAGGCGGCGGTTTGCTAAACCGCTATACGGGGTAAACCCGTATCGAGGGTTCGAATCCCTCCGTCTCCGCCAAGTTACTATTTCAGGTTCAACCCCAGTGTCCCTGAACGTGACGCCCCTAATTCATACAAACAAAAGCGAAATATTCAGCATATAACCCTGCTTTAAAATAATATTGCCGTTTGCGTTAATAATGATTTCTGACTTTGAAACTATTTTTTCATTAGGTCATCTAAAAGAAAAAGGGTAATCAGTTACTTATAGAATTTCGTTATTAAAAATTTAAGTCAAAAAAAACATGTCGTACATTTCTCGTATAAAACTTACGGATTACCTTTCACAAGAAGGCAATATTTTTGTGACTGGCGCACAATCTGTTTGGTACGCGGCGCGCGCGATACGAATTGCCGACATAAACGCCAATCTCAATAATACACGCCTCGCTGTATCAGGTTATCCCGGAAGTCCGCTCGCCAACGTTATTAGCATTGGATATGAGCATGCCGCACTTCTTGCCGAACTAGGAATTAATTTCTTCCCCGCGCTGAATGAAAGAACAGCCGTCAGCATCGCCAACGGCACACAATATGTGAAGCGAGGTGTAGCTGCAATCCTTGCCTTCAAGGCGCCGGGCCTTGCCCAGTCATGGGATGATATCAATGTTGCAAGCGCTGAAGGCGCCCATCACCATGGGGGCGTCGTTATGGTCATTGGCGATGACACACAAGGCTCTTCGACAGCAACTTGGTCGGATTCAAAATATACTCTTCAGGCGAATCTTATCCCTGTCCTTGCACCCTCATTTGTGCATGAGATTCCTAAATTCATATTCTTAGGAAATCGGCTATCCCGGCATTCAGGGTGTTGGGTTTATGTTGTGTTTAACGATTATTCTATCGCCTATAGGATAAGTGCTTACCCACCCCATTCTCGGCATATCTTTTGAAACCTATTCATATGATTTGGGGGTTTTTATCCTCATAGCAATGGTGAGATTTTTTGTTTGTTTTCTAACGCTTTTTCATCATCGAGCGTATATCCGGATCAATCAGGATGAAATTACCGTGGCGCCAATACGGTTGAACCGCTATTTGTGATTAGGCGAGCAAGACAACAGCCTCGTGTAATCTTGACAATAGTTTGAGATACAGTCTTTTCATTGATATTGGTCAAATGGATGGAATTGCGTCTAGAATAGGTTAGAGCGAGCGGCACGAGGGAGAACTAATGATATTCACAAAAAATCTGATTGCGACACGAGATCTCGATGTGCTGGGTGAGCGTATCGAGGAGGAGCTGCGCAACCATAAAGGCAAATATATCTTTCAGGGCATGGTTTTTATAATTGCCGGGATCTTAGCAGCCGCTTTTCCAGCTGCCTCGGCGATCAACGTCGAACTGATCATTGGCGCCATTCTACTCCTGACGGGAATATTTCAACTTATTATGACGATGAAGTCGAAGATGCATTGGTGGTCGCTTCTATCCGCCTGTCTTTCAATTGTTATCGGCCTTTTTATGTTATGGAAGCCTTTGCCGGTCTTATTAGCTTTCGTAACATTGCTGGCTATTTTTATGACTGTCGAAGGATTTATAGAGTTGTTTCTTGCCTTTCAATTTCGTCCGGTGCGCAATTGGAGTTGGATGCTATTTTCTGGCGTCATTACACTTATTCTTGCCGCCATATTGTGGATTGGCTTTCCCCTCTTCGACGTCCTTTACCTTGGCTGGGTCATAGCCATAAATA
The DNA here is from genome assembly GCA_013286365.1 of Alphaproteobacteria bacterium. Taxonomy (GTDB): domain Bacteria; phylum Pseudomonadota; class Alphaproteobacteria; order UBA9219; family UBA9219; genus JABDFY01. The sequence continues at coordinate 29,623 of JABDFY010000004.1, read as the reverse complement.
TGATATTTTATGGGGTGTCACTGCTGATGTTGGTATGGAGAAGCGCCTCCTAGTGCAATAATCTAAATTTTTCTTGGGCGCACCTTCCGTGGCCTTTGAATGGAAAAACAGCCAATCTCATGACTGAATACTGGATCGAAAACATAGTCTTTGACGAAATTAAAATCGGTGATAGCGCCCATATGCTCCGGCATCTGACGCGCCGCGACATCGAATTGTTCGCGGTTGTCTCTGGCGATGTAAATCCGGCACATCTTGATGAAACATATGCTAAAACTGACCGTTTCCACGGCCTTGTTGCACAGGGACTTTTGAGCGGCGCCTGGATTTCTGCCGTGCTTGGAACAAAACTGCCTGGATCAGGAACTATTTATCTCTCGCAAGAACTTAAATTTCTAAAACCCGTACGCCCCGATGATACAATTGACGTACGTGTTACGGTCTGCAGCAAAGACCCCGTTAAGAAGACAGTTGTATTTGATTGCCGCTGCACCAATCAAGACGGCCAAGAAGTTGTCAGCGGCACGGCCTTAGTCATTGCCCCAACAGAAAAAACCCGCAGACCCACTATTGAGTTACCCGATGTTGAAATACTTCATCATGATCGCCTAAAACTTTTAGTCGAGAAAGCCAAACACCTATCCCCTTTACGCACAGCCATCGTGCATCCTTGCGATAGTGTTTCGCTTGAAGGGATGGAAGCGGCAGCACGCGAAGGCTTGATTGTTCCCATACTCGTTGGTCCCGAAGCAAAAATTCGTAGTGCAGCCCAAGCAGCCAATATATCGCTAGATAATTATCAACTCATCCCGACACCACACAGCCACGCTGCTGCTGCAGCGGCCGTTGAGCTCGCGCGTTCTGGCAAAGTAGACGCATTGATGAAGGGCAGCTTACACACGGATGAGCTTATGTCCGCCGTTGTCGATCACGATCATGGTCTGCGCACGGACCGGCGCATGAGCCATGTGTTTGTTATGGACGTTCCATCTTATAAATGGCCCCTCTTGATTACCGATGCTGCTCTGAATATTGCACCTTCATTAATCGATAAGATGCATATATGCCAAAACGCCATTTACTTAGCCCATGATTTGGACATCGCCGAACCAAAAGTTGCCTTGTTAGCTGCTACGGAAACCGTCAGCGCCGATATGCCGGCGACTATCGATGCTGCCGCTTTATGCAAAATGGCAGCACGTGGGCAAATAACCGGCGGCATACTTGATGGTCCCTTGGCGTTCGATAATGCTATCAGCACCGCGTCCCTGCAGATCAAAGGCATTACTTCGTCTGTCGCCGGCCAAGCTGACATCCTCGTTGTTCCCAGCATTGAGGCCGGCAACATGTTGGCAAAACAACTTGATTATATGGCGGCGGCTGAGTCTGCTGGAATTGTGTTAGGAGCACGCGTACCAATTATTCTAACCAGCCGCGCCGATCGCGCCCATGCACGGCTCGCTTCTGCAGCCCTAGCCGTCCTCTCAGCTGAAGGTGAAAAAGCCCGTCTTACAGCCAAGACACCTGCTGCAAAAACCATGACTGATAAAACCTAAGCTATGAACAAAAGCTCCTACATTCTTGTTTTAAATAGCGGTTCTTCCAGTCTTAAATTTGCCCTCTTCGATCGTGACAGCGAAAGTTATGCGGGGCGCGGCGCTATTACCCATATTGGCAATAATACAAGTTTATCAGCCCGCGGAAGCTTATTTGAGGACTCTACTCACCCGCCCCCACTGCTTGGTCGCGATTGCCGATCACCAACGGACGCCATCTCTGCCCTCGTCAAATGGCTAGAAGCCTGCTTGCCACCAAAAGCTTTGGCGGCCGTTGGACACCGCATCGTTCATGGCGGCAATATTAAAACACCAACAGTCATCACACCCGATATTCTAAACTATCTCGAGACGCTGGTACCGTTGGCACCCTTGCATCAGCCCTTTAATTTGGAAGCCATAGCCCTCATCGCAAGCACCCATCCAAATGTAGCTCAAGTTGCCTGCTTCGATACCTCGTTTCATACCACAATGCCGTCCCTTCATCGTCGCTATGCTTTGCCGCGGCAGTGGCACGATAAAGGCGTTTGCCGTTATGGTTTCCACGGTCTCTCTTATGAGTATATTGCCGGACGATTGCGCGAGATATCGCCTCGCGCCTTCACCGGACGAACCATAGTGGCACATCTTGGCAGTGGCGCTAGTCTGTGCGCATTAAGAGATGGCAAGAGCCTCGACACATCCATGGGATTTTCTGCGCTTGATGGTCTTGTCATGGGTACGCGACCGGGCACGCTCGATCCAGGTGTAATTCTTTATTTTCTCAAAGAGGCGGGACTCGATGAAGATGCGATCGAGCATCTTCTCTACCATGAAGCAGGGCTACTCGGGGTCTCGTCCATTAGCTCAGACATGGCCACCTTACTAGCCAGCCAAGAACCTGCGGCACGCGAGGCCATCGATCTCTTCTGTTTGCGTATCGTGCGGGAAGTTGGCGGATTAATCAGTCTACTTGGCGGTCTTGATGCTTTTGTATTTACAGGTGGTATAGGCGAACATGCACCGACAATCAGGTCGCAAATTTGTCTTTCGTTGGAGTGGACCGGATTATTTATTGATGGGGTAAAAAATGCGGCAGCAAAAAGCGATCAGGCTTCGCTTCTATCTTCCCCCCAAAGCAAGGCGGAGATATATCTCATACCCACCGATGAAGAATTTGTCATAGCCCACCACACCCATGCCCTGATTTGGCCTTAGCCTTGATCTATTAAGGATAGCCGTTAGCGCAACAGACGTTCACTTCCGACACAATTGACGCGGCGTTACTTCTAAAAGATCATGTTTCGAGAGAGGGTTATGAGAAAGGGTGAATCTCATTCCGGTTTGTTTCATACCTAGACCCATGCTCAAGGTATTGGCCCAAAGCCGGCGCATTTACTATTTTTTGTGGGTACTGCATGGAGCTCTATTTGCAACGCCTCGAAAAAATTAAGGATTTTGGCTCTAGAATCATCAGAATTGCTCTTCAAATTATCTCCCTATATGTTTAGCTCCCGCAGCAAGGTCGAATCGAAGCTGTCCCTATCTTTAGTGTCTTTTAGCTTTCACCCTAACCTTAGAGGCCGTTATGCCTTCAACTTCTCTGAAACTTATTTTCAGCCCCGCCGTTTTGTTATTAGCCATATTCTATCTCTCTTTCCCGCTAAGTGCACAGGCACAACAAACGCAGCCCACAAACCCTTATGCAGTTTCTAATGCAGAGGGCCAATATTTAGGACAGCCAGGACAACCCACGACCTATCAGCAAGGCACGTATCAGGGCTCATATCAACAAATGCCATCTCAAACCGTACAACAAACCACAGTCGTGTCACAGCCCAGCACCTATGGCGCACAACCCTATCAAAAGCCCTATCAGCAAAAGTTGGTTTATCAATATGACCCCAACAATGCGAGCGATCCACGCAATCAACCCGCAGGTTCACCCGGACAACAAGTTTCTACCCTCACGCTTGGAACTCTGCAGGGTGTCGATTTAGGAATACAGTTTTCCCATTACGATTATGAAGAACCCGGCCTCGATCACCAAACCGGAAATAAGATTGGATTTGAAGGTGGCGGAACGTACATCTTTTTACCCGGATATTTTGTTACCGCCGACGTTCGTTATGCCTTTGGCGATAACGACTACAACGGCAACGCTTCCGGCTCAGGCACCCGCAATAACCTCGATGATGAATTATGGGATGTTCGCGGATTAATTGGTGCCGACTATGTTTGGCAAAACACTTTTGCCGTTTCACCTTATTCGGGTTTTGGCTACCGCCACCTTTATAATGATGCGCGAGGCGTGACATCAACCGGTGCTAACGGATATCAACGCTACAACGATCTCTATTATATCCCACTCGGCGTTAGACCGCGGGTGAGAGTTGATTCGACTGATCGCATAGCAGCCATGCTGGAATACGACTACCTCATCCATGGGCAACAAACGTCTGATTTCAGTGATATTGCCGCAGGCGATCCTAACATTACGACCCAACAAAATGGCGGCTATGGCCTTAGAGGCGAGTTGATGTGGGAGACAGGTTCGTGGTCAGCCGGACCATACTTTAACTACTGGAATATCCAGCAATCGACTTCAAAGACTTTCAAGGATTCTGTGGGTAATCTTTGTAATGGAACTCCTGGTCCTGAAACTTGCGTTGGCACTGAACCCGCCAACAATACAACGGAGTTTGGTATCCAGGCGCGCTACCACTTCTTCTAACTGCCGGTGGCCACACGGGGTCCGTGTGAAGTTGGTCATGAATGGAATGCTATGGAGTGCTTTTTCTGCGCTCACATTTGCAGGGATTATTCTGCATAAGCCCTGCAAGGCCTAAGCAGCCATAGAAGTATAGACACCCCTTAACTTCAGGGAAGTTTTCGCTCTAACCCTGAATAACCCGCGCTCAAAAGGGCTTAAAAGGTCCCTATGAGAAGCACCTCACCCATCGAGAGGTGTATGGCCAGTATGGCGAATTTAGACCTATAAACTTAGAGATAAAAATTTACGTTAAAAAAACAGCAACCCATTCATTCAGCATGGGCTTTTCCCACCGCGTTGCAAAAAATTAACCATAGGAGTTAGCCGAATTTTAAGCGGCCAGGGGTTATGTTGTCGGTACATTTCTAATCAATTGATTCTTTGGAGTTATATTATGTCGCAGTCACCGGCCTACTTTGCTTCACATGGCGAACAGGTGAAAATCGTACGCCTTACAGACAGGCAAAAAGAACTGGATAAACTCCCCGCGCCCGAAACCCGCCGTTGGGTCATGCGCCGGAAGGCCCAAGTCGTGGCCGCCGTGCGTAGCGGGATCCTCACCTTTGAAGAGGCCTGCCAGCGCTACAGCTTATCGGAAGAGGAATTCAAATCTTGGATGGTCCTACTTGACCGTCACGGCCTGCGTGGGTTGAGAGCTACACGGGTACAGGAATACCGCCCGGCAGAAGATCGCGCGCGCTAATCAGGTTTTTGAACTTCCCAGATTGTTACTGTACGGCTGTCACGGTCCTCAAGTTCACGTGAGGTCGGCACATCGTATTGTGCCAGCTTCACTAAACCCGATTGGGGAACATAGGCACGGCCAGGATCTGCCAACAATATTCTGACGCCCTTCTCGAGACATAAATAGAGCCAGCGCATAATTCTTACGCTCATCGCCTGTTGATAGCATACATCGCCAGCTAAAATGAGATCGGCATCCAGGTACGCTTTTTCCATATCGATCTCACGGGCATTCTCAACGACCACGCCATTGCGTGTGGCATTCATCTGAATGGCGACCAAAGCAAAAGGATCAATATCGGCAGCAATTGATTTTGCCGCACCCACCTTAGCGGCCGCAATAGCAGCAACGCCGCCACCAGCAGCAAAATCCAATATGCGCTTATCCTTGGCTTCACACGGGTGATCAAGAATATACCGCGCTAAGGCCTGGCCCCCTGGCCAAGCAAAGGCCCAAAATGGCGGCGGCAAGCCGGCTTGTTTGAGGCGCTCCTCAGTCGAAAGCCATAAAGGCGTCAATTCAACCGCCATATGCAATGTTATCTCAGGTACAATCGATGGCGTCGCGAGAGCCGTCTGCGCACGAATATAGGCCGCCATATCCTGGCTCATATAAGCTTTCCGACAAGTATGGCCACGAGTACGATCAATCCAAAATCACGGTTACTGCAAAAACGCTGTAAGCAATTTTCTGGGTTGTCCATCCGCCATAAGGCCAATTGCCACATCGCGTGCAGCGCAGCCGCCACCAGCAAGTAGTAATATATTTGCCCCAAGTCATTTATGTAGCCAGCGAGCGCCAAGAGAATAAGTGCACACAAGTAAAAAAGAGCAATCCAAGGACGTGATCTTTCGCCTAGTAATAGCGCCGTCGATTTAATGCCAATTTCTATATCGTCATTTTTATCCTGATGTGCGTAAATCGTATCATAGCCGAGCGTCCAAAAAATGCCGGCACCATAAATCAGCATGGCGCTTATGCCGAGTTTGCCCGTAATAGCACTCCAGCCCATCAAAGCGCCCCAATTAAACGTAATGCCTAAAACAAGCTGCGGCCACCACGTGATGCGCTTCATCAGCGGGTAAATAGCGACCAGTAAAAAAGAAGATAAGCCAATACTGACTGTAAAACGATTGAACTGCAGGAGAACGCCAAGACCCAAAATGAGCAACACAATCAAAAACAGCACCGCTTGCCACAACTTTATCTCGCCACTGGCGAGAGGCCGCGTACGTGTACGCTCGACCATGGCGTCCAAATTGCGGTCATATATGTCATTGACCACACATCCGGCACCACGCATGACGATGGCGCCGAGAGTAAAGAGCAGCATCGGCCAGAAGTCGAGCCAACCGGCTGGGCTCGCCATGGCAACGCTCCATAGGCAAGGTATAAGCAAAAGCCATGTGCCAATTGGCCGGTCAAGCCTCATAAGCCGCGCATAGGCACGTAACGAGAGGGGTAAATACCGCCCAATCCAGTTATCGCTTTGAATATCGGTGCCGTTTGCAGACAACAAAGACATAATGCCTTCCTCTGTGTTTCCATTTAATATGCAATTAAATTTATCACGATGTCCAGAAACCAAGCTGGTCAACGGGTTTTCATTACGTTACACCTTGGGTATCGCATAACCGCATCCAGACACCCATGCTCGCCTATATCATTCGTCGCCTGCTTTTCATCATTCCGACTTTGTTCGGCATTATGGTGCTGAATTTTTTGATTGTTCAGGCGGCCCCAGGCGGACCCATCGAACAGATCGTCGCTAAACTACAAGGTAATTCAGTAGAGGCGACGGCCCGTTTCTCAGGATCAGCCAACGGCGATACTGTTTCATCAAATGCAACGATGCGCAACAGCATGAGTAGTGACGTCACCTCACGTTATCCCGGCGCACAAGGTGTTGACCCCGAACTCATCAAGGAGCTTGAGCATCAATTTGGCTTTGATGAACCACTTTATAAACGTTTTTTTAAAATGATCTGGAACTACACACGTTTCGACTTCGGTAAATCCTATTTCCGGGATGACCAGGTCGTCGATCTTGTCATCAGCAAGATGCCGGTGTCGATATCGCTCGGGTTGTGGACAACCTTGATCGTTTATTTAATCTCTATACCGCTCGGCATTCGTAAAGCCGTGAAAGACGGGTCCTCGTTTGATGTCTGGACCAGCGCTGTCATTATTGCTGGATATGCTATTCCCAGTTTCCTGTTTGCCGTGCTCCTCATCGTTCTCTTTGCAGGCGGCCGATATTTCGAATGGTTTCCCTTGCGCGGCCTAGTCTCCGATAACTGGAGCGATCTCGATTGGCCTCATCGCATCCTCGACTATTTCTGGCATATCGCTCTGCCTATTCTGGCTATGGTTATCGGTGGTTTCGCCAGCCTCACTATGCTGACCAAAAATTCCTTCCTCGACGAAATAAACAAGCAATATGTCTTAACCGCCCGCGCCAAAGGCCTGACGGAACACCGCGTACTTTATGGCCATGTCTTTCGTAACGCGATGCTCATCGTGATCGCTGGCTTTCCTGGCGCCTTTGTTTCTATACTTTTTACCGGCGCTATGTTGATCGAGGTCATATTTTCCCTCGACGGCATGGGTTTGCTGGGTTTCGAGGCGACAATCAATCGTGACTATCCTGTGATGTTTGGCACACTCTATTTCTTCACATTACTCGGCCTGGTCATGAACTTGATCGGTGACTTGGCTTATGTAGCGACTGATCCGCGCATTGATTTTGAGGCACGCGATACATGATGTCGGGACCAAAAAAATGGTCGCCGCTTAATCAGCGTCGCTGGACCAATTTTAAGGCTAATAAACGCGGCTATTGGGCGTTATGGATTTTTTTGTTGCTTTTTATCGTAACTCTTTTTGCCGAATTTATCTCTAACGATAAACCGCTGCTCATCAAATTTAATTCCCATTATTATTTTCCTATTGTCACCAGTTATCCGGAAACCTTTTTTGGTGGCGAATTTGAAACTGAAGCGCGCTATCGTGATCCTTTCGTCAAAAAACTTATTGAGGCTAAGGGATGGATGATCTGGCCGGCTATTCCATTTTCATACAATACAATTAATTACGATCTTACCGAACCGGCCCCCTCGCCCCCCTCCAAAGTGGATTGGCTTGGGACTGACGACCAGGGCCGCGATGTGTTGGCCCGCATGATATATGGTTTTCGTATCTCTGTGTTGTTTGGCCTAACACTAACCTTACTGTCATCGGTTATCGGCATAGCGGCAGGCGCTGTCCAGGGGTACTTCGGTGGCTTAACTGATTTATTGTTTCAGCGCTTTATCGAGATTTGGGGCGGCATGCCGGTGCTTTACCTTCTCATCATTATGGCCAGTCTTGTCCAGCCTAATTTCTGGTGGCTGTTGATTTTGATGTTGCTTTTTTCTTGGATGTCGTTGGTGCATGTTGTGCGCGCCGAATTTCTGCGCGCACGCAATCTTGATTATGTGCGCGCGGCCAAAGCCCTGGGTGCCGGCAATCTAGTCATTATGTTCAAACACATGTTGCCAAACGCTATGGTGGCAACACTGACTTTTATGCCCTTCATCCTTAATCATTCGATTACCACACTTACGGCGCTTGATTTTCTTGGTTTTGGGCTACCCCCAGGGTCGCCATCGTTGGGTGAACTACTCAACCAGGGCAAAAATAATCTACAGGCTCCCTGGCTTGGCATAAGCGCTTTTTGCATTCTTGCCGTCATGCTGACTTTATTAATCTTTGTCGGTGAGGCCGTGCGTGATGCCTTTGATCCACGCAAATTTAATGGGGGTAAGCCGTGAGCTTACTCGACATCAAAGAGTTGAGCGTAACCTTTGGCCACAGCGCCGGTGCCGTCGAGGCCGTGCGCAAGGCTTCCTTTACGATTGAACCCGGGGAAACCGTAGCTTTGGTTGGCGAGTCTGGTTCCGGTAAATCCGTAACTGCTCTATCCATACTCCAGCTTCTACCCTACCCAAATGCCTGGCACCCCAACGGCAGTATCAAGTTTAATGGCGAAGAACTATGTGGCGCGCCTTCCCGCGTTTTGCAGAAAATACGCGGAAATCGCATCGCAATTGTGTTCCAAGAACCGATGACATCGCTTAACCCATTGCACACGATACAAAAGCAAGTCAGCGAGGTTCTTATTCTGCATAAGAACCTGGATAAAATTGCAGCTCTCAAACGAACTCTAGAATTACTTCGCCTTGTTGCTCTCCCCAATGCTGAACAACGCCTCAATGCCTACCCCCATGAATTGTCCGGCGGTCAACGCCAACGCGTGATGATTGCTATGGCCTTGGCCAATGACCCCGATCTGCTTATTGCCGACGAACCAACGACAGCACTCGATGTGACTATTCAGGCACAAATTTTGACCCTGCTCAAAGATTTACAAAAACGCCTCGGCATGGCCCTGCTGCTTATCACGCACGATCTTAGCATCGTCCGTAAAATGGCTGGGAAAGTTTGCGTCATGCAACAAGGTGAAATTGTCGAGCAGGCACCCACCGCGCAACTTTTTACAAAGCCGCAACACGCCTATACAAAAATGTTGCTCGCCGCCGAGCCCAAAGGTGAGGCTCTCAAGGTCGCAAAGGATGCCGTTGAAATTATGCGCTGTGCCAATCTCAAAGTTTATTTTCCTATTAAAAAAGGCGTTTTACGTCGCACTGTCGATGTCATTCGCGCCGTTGATGACGTAACTCTTAGAGTGCGGTCGGGTGAAACTGTCGGTGTCGTAGGCGAGTCTGGATCTGGCAAAACAACACTCGGTCTTGCTTTGCTCCGTCTCTTACCTTCCAAGGGATCGGTTGTGTTCATGGACCGCTCAATTGACAGCTTGTCGCGCCAACAACTTCGTCCCTTACGACGCCAAATGCAGATTGTTTTTCAAGACCCCTACGGCAGCCTAAGCCCAAGGATGAGTATAAGCGACATCGTTTCTGAAGGCCTTGATATTCATGCACAAACGTTATCTAAATCCGAGCGCGAAGAGCGCGTCATTGCCGCTTTGCGGGAAGTTGGCCTAGACCCTGCGACATGCAATCGTTACCCCCATGAATTTTCAGGTGGTCAACGTCAGCGCATCGCTATTGCAAGAGCCATGATTTTACAACCTAAATTTGTCGTGCTCGATGAACCCACTTCTGCCCTCGATATGTCGGTGCAGGCCCAGATTGTGGATTTATTACGCGATCTACAGCGCAAACATGGACTAGCTTATCTCTTTATCAGTCATGATCTGCGCGTCATTCGCACTCTTTCACATTTTGTTATCGTGATGAAAGATGGACAAGTCGTCGAACAAGGCCCCAGTGAGACAATATTTTCATCACCCAAAGAGGCCTACACTAAAGCTCTTTTGTCGGCTGCGTTGAACTTAGAGATATAAAGTTTAACCTTGGTTGCAGGCCTTAATCTGTCGAAAGGCTAGGACCTCAAGATATAAAGTTGGATCTGCAACCGATAGTATGTTCTCGCTCATGTTAGCGTAATCGCCGGCCAGGACAGTACCAGCCTTTATGGTTTGGCCCCCGAGCACCCTTGCCTCCCCATGGTAAAGAAACCGCATCATCCAGGCCGCATCTGTCGTTTGAGTAATCTGAGGGGGTAATCGGCGGAATGTTGTACGCCAACCTTCATCCCATTGGGTGCTTAAATTCCATACCACTAATGTTTGATCTTGTTGACCTTTTGGACGAATGCTCGCATGTAACTGACCGGCCGCAAAAGTGAGGCTACTTGTAATAACCTGACATAGAGGATCATAAACATGAAGTTCCGATCCCGCAGAAACTTGTTCACGAATTGTGTTGTTGGTCAGTGGTTGCTTTTCATCCAAAATAAAATAATTCCCAGAATCTGAAGCTGTAAGACCTTGGGAGAGGCGATCAGCCTGATAAACCGTGATTTTATCGGCTTGTTGCCGAGCGACAAGCAAATGAGCGAAGGTATTGGCCAAAATAAACGCTAAAGTCGGATGGTATATTACGCCTTTTCTGCCATAACTATATTCTGTGAGAAATTTGCAAAAACCATCAGCGTCCACAATGGGGTGCGGCGCTGGACAAGAAATTTGATGCCTATGGGTCGTTCCCATCGTCTTTTCGTATATAATATGTTGTCAAAAATATAGCGAAACCTAGCCACTTAATATGATTTTTGTCAATTAGACATTATGTTGAAATTAACGGCTTTCCCATTCCTATTATTTCGGCACCACGAAAGACAACATCAGCGAGGGGCTCAACCGTTATAAACATATCATGGGCACTGGCATGAATGATGTGGTCGTGGCTGGTCATAAAACCGACATGGCCTGGAAAGAAAACAATGTCGCCTCGCAACCAGCGCACATCACGCCAATGATTGGGTAATTCTTGTCCCAAGGCTTTTTGCTGCTGATCGCTATCGCGCGGACAATCGATACCCGCCATCTCGAGCGCCAGTTGTACGAGGCCGGAGCAATCTATGCCTAAGGGCGTTCGTCCTCCCCAAAGATAGGGCACCTTGAGGAGCCGACCTGCCGTAAAGATGTAGTCAGACGTCAAAGCAAGCTCAGAAGCTACCACGTGCTTTGCAAATACATAACCGCCATTGAGCAGTTGATAAAAGGCTCCTACTTTCTCTCCCAGTCGCGTGTAGGATCCCAATGTCAGGCAATCTTGCGATGGTGACTTAAGATCGGGCTCAGGATAAACAAATGTCTGCAGTACATTGATACGACTAGAAAGATCACCAATTTCTTCGCTTAATGTATCAGATGAAGGCATGTAGCCAACATAGCGATCGGCTCTGTTTTGAACCCAGGCGAAGCCGTCCTGACGCATTTCAAAGAGGTCTAGGAATTCACCGTAGCGAATTTCGCTGACCCGCCTAGAATTCACGTTAGGCTCTGCTAACAATGGTACCACGCCCCGAATACATTGCCTCAGGACAGGCTCACAGTAGCGCTGGGCTGTAACCGTGTCGCGCAAGGATATATCGGCCAAATCCGGCCGAAACGCATGGGTACGAGGATCAGGACTAACAGCGGCTTTGGTCATGGCCGCAATTGTATCGCCTAATTAGCTGGCTTCCGCCACCCAGTCTTGGCGTGTGGTGCCGTAGCCACCTGCAACGCCACCACTGGAAGGCTGTTCGGGTGCAAAACTGATATCCCTTACAGGGATCGTCGCGAGATAGTCCTTGGCTTCGCCTATAAGGCGGGCGAAATCGGTAAGGAATTGTCCACCGCTTGCCGTTCTCTGTACCAAGACGTTCCGTCGATCAAGATCATCGCGCTCACGTCGCACATAGCCAAGCTCACCCAGTCTATCTAAGGCACGGCTAACGGCGGGCTTCGAGATCCGTAACGCCTGCGCGAGACCGCGCACTGTGTGCGGACCTTCAGCAAGATAGACCGAAAGCATGAGAGCCATTTGACGTGCCGATAAATCAGGGGCATCACCACGAACGCTTGCTACGAGGGCGTGTCGCCATAATTCCAAAGTTTGTAGTTGAACAGCCACGATACAGACCTTTACCAAAAGAGGAAGGAAACGACGAAGACTGCGATACTGTGTCAGCCCATCTTGATTCGCAAGACGGCGAATCTTATGCAACACAAATCTTTATGCTTAGGTATAATTTTGGTTGATGTGTGGACGTTCGCCATGGCAGGCAAAGATTCATCTAAAGAATGAAGCAGAGAAAATTTTGCTGTTTCTTCATTCGCTTCGGATATGTTTTTCAATCATTCGATAGACCGCGCGGACTGCCATAGCCTCGCCTCCTTCAGGGCGGCCAGACTTGCTTGTCAGATTCCAAGCCATCAGGTCTATATGCGCCCAGGGCTGATTTTGCCGAACAAAATGTTGCAAAAAGAGCGCAGCGGTGATCGCTCCCGCATAAGGTGAGTTTGGACAACTATTCAAATCGGCAATCTTACTGTCCAACATTCTATCGTAGGCGCCATAAAGCGGCATACGCCATAGCTCATCTTCCATCTCTTTGCCGGTTTTTAGGATTGCTTCGGATAACGCATCGTTATTGCAGAAAAGAGCCGGTAAATCAGTACCCAGCGCCCCACGCGCGGCCCCTGTCAGCGTTGCAAAATCTATTATCATAGCGGGCTTATCGTCCCCCGCCTCGGCTAAGGCCTCAGCCAGGACCAAACGTCCTTCGGCATCCGTATTACCAACCTCGACCGTCAATCCATTCCGCATCTTTATGATGTCTGTTGGACGATAGGCATTACCAGATACTGAATTCTCAACCGCAGGAATTAATAATCGCAAGCGCACCGGTAATTTTGCACTCATAATCATCATGGCTACGGCCAAACTGCAAGCAGCACCCCCCATATCCTTCTTCATCAAATACATACCGCTGGATGGCTTTAAATCGAGTCCTCCGGTATCAAAACATACGCCTTTCCCGATCAGCGTGATCTTCTTGTGTTTGGGATTGCCCCACGTCAGATCGATCAGGCGCGGAGGACGCGAGCTCGCCCGACCCACGGTATGAATAGCTAAATAATTTTTCTTGATAAGATTATCGCCAACAATTTCAGCGACCTTTGCCTGATACTTTTTGCCCAGAGACTTAACCGCTTGAGCCAAATCCGCTGGTCCCATATCTTCAGCAGGTGTATTTATGAGATCGCGTGCCTGAAAGATAGCCTCGGCATAGCGCTTGATCTTGGCATGATCGGCTGCAGGGCGCAGTGATAATTTGGCTTGTGGCTTCGTTTCACTTTTGTAGCGGGTATAGCGGTAAGCACCTAAACACCAGCCCAAGGCCAGCCATTCTTCCAGATAAATTGATCCTTCCCAATCCAGTCTATAAGCTAATGCTGGAAGTCTGTTAGACAACTCACTGATATCCCATAGACTAGGCGGATCCGACAGCCCTGCGACCACACGCGCCGGTCGACCTGAAGCATCGGGAACCAGACACATTGTACCTGACTTCGCCTTAAAAGTCTGGCTAGCCAACCAGTTGGCTACACGTAACGGTTGGCGCTTAAGCCAAGACTTATAAGTCTTCTCTGTTAAGAGCGTAAGGGGGACGTCACGCTTTGATGGTCGCGCCGAAAGAACGTCTTGCATATCGCGCGCCTTCAATGGACATAACCCGTGCAGCTCAGCTGCCCGCGATCCACAAAACAAAAACTAACATCACCAGAACTGCTATCAATACGAAACACGCTCGAATTGGCGGCGGTGTTTCCATTTTGGGCTAGCAGATACGGCCCTTCATGCTGCGCCTCCGCAGGTCTTATCGTATTGACGAATAAGATGCTGGCGGCAATCAGTATGGCTCCAACGAGTATGGCTTGAGCTGACGACATAGCGTCCTCCATGAGAGAGAATCACAACAGAAGCCTATTGTGCCGGAGGATAGGGAGCTGCAGCAAGCCAGGTTGTTTTTGCCTAATAACCTGTGACATGATAGTGGCTCAATTCATGAGGCCACCATGATCAATCCCGATGAACTCGAACCACCCCGCCCTGCCCTCAAGCCGCTCGACCTTCAACAAATGTCCATTGGCGAATTGAAAGACTATATCGCTTCACTCGAAGCTGAAATAAACCGCTGCCTGGCAATGATAACCAAAAAAGAAGCCCACAAAAGTGGTATTGAGGGCCTTTTCAAAACGCCCTAGTTAGAGAGCGGTCGGGTGAGGAAGTGATTTCGAAGCTTGCGCCAGAAGAGACGCCGCTAATTTTTCGATAATATGACCTCGGATATCCTGTGGCAGTACCTGCAGCGAAAGAAATGGCGCCAGGTCCTCAATCTCCATCAATAATAACTGTCCATTAGCCAGCTGTGCCGCATCGATGCGCAGAAGACCATAGGGCATCTTACGCCAAGCAACAAACTGTTGGGCCCAATCGATCAGAACCGCTGGCGGCGTCCATAGTGCTAAATCCCAGCGGTGCGCCTTCGAGCGCAAGGCATAAACAAAAATATTATCGATAAAAAAGAACGATACTTCAGCATCAAACGTTACATAGGGCTGGATTACGCACTTTTGCATGTCTTCTTGCGCCAATCGAGCGGCATCACAAGAACGGATGCCTTGTGACGAATCGCTCCATAGCGGCTTCAGCAGATAACGTTCTGCCTGACCGAGTAAATTGAGCTCCTTTTTATCGGTTATGCTCGGAATAACCGGATAGCCAAGCCGCGTGAGTAGGGCCAAGTAACTTTTATCTTTAAGCTCATGACCGGCCACAGGATTATAACAAGGCGTGCCGCTAGCCGAGATGGCATGAAATAAAGACTTTAGTTCTGCGTGGCTTATTCGTGATGTCCGAATATTTCGCAACAAGACAATATGAGCGCCTGATAACAGCGCAACACTTTGCTCAGGGGCACAAAGCGTAATCTCAATAGAGCGCTTGAGGCCAGCGACAAGAATGGCATTATCTTCCATTTCATCGTCTGCGGGCTTGGTAATAAGCAATAGATGTTGTTTCATGAACCCTTGGCCGTGCGCTGAAGTTCGCGCAACACAAACACCCGCAAAGCACTCGACAAATTGCTGCCGCGATCAAGGTCAATATCAGCAATCAACTGATTGAGTGAAAGTTTTTGTAAAGCCGCTATACGTTTTAACGCATCCCAGAATTCGGGCTCCAGTGACACGCTCGTGTTGTGTTTAGCTATGCGGACAGAGCGTTTTTGCATGACAGGCGACCGCCGTCATCTCAAGGGGTGCACCATATCTTCGGGTCTGATGAACTTATCAAAATCATCTGCCGACAAAAGACCGAGCTCAACGGCCGCTTGTTTCAACGTCTTATTTTCGGCATGGGCTTTCTTAGCTATTTTAGCGGCATTATCGTAGCCGACATGCGGATTGAGTGCCGTTACAAGCATCAACGAATCGCTGACCAGCTGTTTAATACGAACAAGATTAGGCTCAATGCCAACGGCACAATTATCGGTAAAGCTTCGCGCTACATCCCCCAAAAGACGGATCGATTGCAGCACATTATAAATAATGACTGGCTTAAACACATTGAGTTCAAAATGCCCGTTCGATCCCGCGATAGTTACAGCAACATGATTGCCCATCACTTGTGTCGCTACCATCGTCATGGCTTCAGATTGTGTCGGATTAACCTTGCCCGGCATGATAGAGGATCCCGGCTCATTTTCCGGCAGATTGATCTCGCCAAAGCCACAACGTGGACCAGAAGCCATCAGACGTACGTCGTTGGCAATCTTCATAAAACTAACTGCGATCGTATTAAGCATACCCGACGTCTCAACCATCGCATCGTGACTAGCCATGGCCTCAAATTTATTTTCAGCACTGACAAAAGATTTGCAGGTAATTTCGGCAACTTGTTTGGCAAACTCTTCAGCAAACCCCTTTTTGGCATTGAGCCCGGTTCCTACAGCCGTTCCACCTTGGGCCAGAGGAAAAAGCCGTGGCAAAACATCTTTAGCGCGCGCAATCGATAATTTGATCTGCATGGCATAAGCAGAGAACTCCTGGCCCAAAGTTAACGGCACAGCGTCTTGCAAATGCGTGCGGCCAATCTTGACGATACTTTTAAATTCTTCGGCTTTTTTATGAAGAGCGGTATGAAAATGCTCGAGAGCCGGAATAAGATGATCAATGATCTGCATAACGGTTGCGATATGCATGGCCGTAGGGAAACTGTCGTTCGAACTTTGCCCCATATTGACATGGTCATTGGGATGCACAGGCTTTTTAGTACCCTTGGCGCCGTTTAGAATTTCAATCGCGCGATTGGATATAACCTCATTCGCATTCATATTAGTTTGTGTGCCGGAACCGGTCTGCCACACGACCAATGGAAACTCATCATCGAGAGACCCAGATATAACTTCGTCGGCAGCCTTGACTATGGCCTCGCCCAATTTTTTATCCAAAACGCTTAGTTTCATATTCGTTAGCGCCGCGGCCTTTTTAAGTATGCCAAACGCACGCACCAGCGGCACGGGCATACGTTCACCTCCAATACGAAAATTCTGTATACTGCGTTGAGTTTGCGCGCCCCAATAATGCTCGGCCGGCACTTCGATGGGACCGAAAGAATCCGTCTCGGTTCTCATGCCAGGTGTAGATTTTGCGGCGGCTTGTGACATTTTGTGACCTCAAAGGTAAATATTTCAGTTTTTCCAGATATTGTTTTATAACATTACCTCCCGTCTTCGGCACCATTTTTTCGCCATTATAGCTCAGTATGTTGACAAGGACTAAGCGGAAGGTTTCTGTGAAAAAGCATATTTTCTTATTGCAGCTTTTGATTGCCTTGCTTTGCCTTAACGCAAAGACATTGCTTGCTGAAGACATGGGCAAATTGTCCGGAAATGTCGTTGTTTTAGAATCTGGCGTGATGATGCTCGGCGGTCACAATATCATTCTTTGGGGGATAGATCCCTTAGCCAACGATCAGCAGTGTTGGCAAAACAAACGCGCCTGGCCATGCGGTGAGCAAGCCAGGCTCGCCCTTAATCATTACCTGGAAAACAGGCTGATTCAATGTAACGTTAAAAGCAAATTATCCAACATTGGTGGTGGAAAATTCAGCGCCCAGTGTTTTCGTACCAAAGACCACAAACAAGCCGATATTGCCCGTTATCTCGTTCACGAAGGTTGGGCACGAGACAATCACGATGTTTCAGACGGACTTTATGCACCAGATGAAGAAGATGCACGTCTACACCGACGCGGAATTTGGACCAGTCGCTTTCAGACGGCACAGGACTGGACAGACGGCATTCCACGTTATGTAGAATACAAACAAACGCCAGAATCCGTTCACAAAAAAGTCTCACTGCAATAGGTTTCTTTCAACACGATAACAGCACCCATGTCTGATCAATTTGTTCTTCACGAACAGCTCAAAGCTGACAGTATATTAATTCGCGATCTTCGATTATCGCAGTTACGATTAAATAATCAGAAAACCCTACCGTGGCTTGTTTTAGTACCAAGACGGAGTGGTGTTCGCGAAATCCACCATTTGAGCGACGCCGATCAAATCTTGCTCATGAAAGAAGTTACGCAAGCATCGCGCGCGCTTGAACAACTCTATGCTCCCGACAAAATCAATATCGGCATCTTAGGTAACATTGTGCCACAATTTCATGTCCATGTGATCGCCAGGTTCAAGAACGACCCAGCGTGGCCGGGCCCGGTATGGGGCAAGCTGAGCCCCGATCCCTACACCCAAGACGCCATTGAAACGATGAAAATTGAGGTGGCTAGCGGTAAATTTTGGACAAAAAATTAGCCGCCAAAGGTGAAGGCATAGGCCTCGAGACCTGGTTTGTCCGCCTGTAATTCCAAGATGCCATTTTTCATGCCGCCAAGGTCGATGAGCTGATAAAGTGCCTCGTGATCAACCGCAAGCATACTATCCTTGACATCAGCACCGACTTCTTTGGCCACCGGTTTGCCATTAAGTAGAACATGAACATTGACTAGCTTGCCGTCCCTCGTACCTAGAACGATAAATACTTTGCGCGCTAGAAAGTCTAACCGTAAGGCTGCGTGCTCTTTTTCGGCTTCTATATTCTCAGCACCAATCTGCCAATCGCCATCTAGGGCCCAATTGTTAAGCAATAAGTACGACGGAAAATCATAATGTGCCCGCTCATCATGTACGGCGTCGCCAGAAAAATTACGGGCACGCGCATAACCCAAGTAAGTTTCGGGCGTTTGCTGTACGGAACTTTTCTCATCTGGAGGGGATGGGATGGCCGTCATGTCGCCAGTATCAGGACCTAAACCTAGCAAGACGCGAATATTGTTTTCAGTCACGTCATAGTCACCCTCGCCAAAATGGGTGTAAACCACTTGGCCGTTTTTATCGATCAAGTAATGTGCTGGCCAATAGCGGTTGTTGAAATTTTTAAAGGTAGCAAGATTGCTGTCGAGGGCCACCGGATAATGGATCCCATATTTTTCTGTCGCCTTCTTAACATTATCAAGTTTCTTCTCAAAATCGAATTCAGGAGAGTGCACACCGATAATGACCAAACCCTTACGGCGGTATTTTTGATCCCAGGCTTTAATATAGGGCAGTGTCCGCACACAATTGATACAGGAATAGGTCCAAAAATCGATGAGTACGACTTTGTTGTGCAGATTGGCAATCTTTAACGGCTGGCTGTTTATCCAATCTTGGATACCAATAATTTCCGGTGCCGGATAAGGTTGGTCCAATTGTTTTTCAAGGCTTTTCCCCTGAACAGCCTGTTCAGCCCCACCTGAGGCCGCCAAGAGCTGGATATCGGCGCCGGAATATATCAAGGCAGCCGCAGCAATGATGATCACGCCTAAGGCACGTCGAAAAATATAGCTATGCCGTTTAACAAAATTCATGCGGCTTATAATTTTCCTCCCCGTAAAAGCAATCAGCAACATAGGTATGCCTGCACCAAGGGCGAACATCACGACGGTTAAGCTAGCCTCCAAATTATTCTTGGCTTGGATAATCTGTATTAGTGCCGCAGCCATGATGGGGCCCGCACACGGCGTCCAGATAAAACCGATTAAAGCTCCAATCGCCACACCACTGAAGAAGCCATTTTTTTGGCTCCACCGCGCGGTAAGACTTTGCCCCAGATTAGCCAGCCCTTGCGTACTTGCGAGTAATTTATCGGACAAAGTTTTTGACAACATGGTTGCGCCAAAAACCACCAGGAGGCCAAGAGCTACATCGCGAATTATATCAGGATCGATATTGAGCCACGTCAAGATTTGCCGCGATACGAGAGCAAATATTGTAAAAGAGGTAACGAAGCCAACAATGATCCCAAGGGGTCGCGCTTTACCGCCATCAAGTGAAGCCGCCAACATAATGGGCAAGATCGGCAGAATACAAGGTGACAGAATGAGCCCTACGCCTTCGAGTAGCGCGAGCCCAAGCTGGGCGAAATGGATATGATCCATGGAAACCCTTCACAGAGATTTTTTAAGATCTATCAAAATTCGGGGTCGCGGGGGAGAAATTTTGCAACAAAACGATATCTATAGACGAAATAACCAAGTTTATTCGACGCCTGAAATGCCGGCCTTAGCTTCTTTCTTTGGCATCAACTGTGTTCGCCTCGAGCGAACGTCGCCCAATATAGACTCAAGACCATCAAGCTCTACCAACGTTGCATTGGCCTGTTGCCAGTTTTGTCCACGCAGCGCCTGCATTAAGCCCATGATACCCTCTTGTAACGCTTGTCCCGCTTTCTGTGCCACGCGATCGCAATGACAGGGTTCGGCTGCTTTTTCAAGCTCGTGGCGCAACTCGGTGACGACCGGATTTGCAGCACTAGCCTCATCAAATTCCTTCTCATGTAGTGTCAACCAATACCGGCCACGACGCAAAGGTTCGCGCAACACGTCATAAGCCTCATTCAAGGATTCCAGTTGTTTGGCCGCATGACTGCGTTCGCCCATGCCACGTATAATAAACCGCTGCGGATCAAGGGTGCGGCCAAGCGCCGCGTATTGTCTTTCCAGCAATTCCATATCGATATCAATGCGTCGTTCAAGGCCAAGGCGAGCAAAATGGTCAATATCGCGCACCGGTTGAATAGTTCCACAATGATGACAGAATAAAGCTCGGGTCGAGACCGGCTTCTGGCAAAGCCAGCAATGTAATTCGCTGTTAGCCGTACCGACAAACTCATTCAAACCGACGACATTAAACATCCGAACCTCATGCTGCAGCAGATTGTTTCTCATTGTGGGTACGTTGGTAAAGGGCATGCCAGGCATCAATGCACCGCTCAATATCCTGACCTTGGGTATTCCAACCAAGCGAAAGGCGTAAGGCCGATCCAGCTACTGTCTCGTCAAAACCCATTGTGCGCAATACGTGCGACGATTTGACCTTGCCGCTCGAACAAGCCGAGCCCGCGCTCACGGCAATACCTGCTAAGTCCATAGCCATGACTTGCGTTTCACTACTGATACCACGCATAGCAATACAAAGGGTGTTGGCAACCCGAGGTGCTGAGGCACCAAGTACGACGGCTTCATCACCGGCAATCAGCTTTAATTTGTTCTGCAACCGATCGCGCCAGACGCAAAGTTTTGGTACCTCGCGCAAATCGTCTGCAGCCAGTTGAGCGGCAACACCAAAACCGACAATTCCGGCCACATTTTCTGTCCCGGCGCGGCGGTTCATTTCTTGACCACCGCCACTTTGCAGGGCTCGCAAAGTAGTTTTTTCACCAACCACCAAGGCACCTACTCCCTGCGGTCCGCCAATCTTGTGTGCGGAGAGCGTCAGAAAATCGACGCCCAACTTCGCAAAATCTATTGGTAAGCGTCCAGCAGCTTGAACGGCATCACAATGAACAAGGTATTTATTTGCCTTAGCAAGGCGGACAGCCTCTGTTAACGGTTGGATGACGCCTGTTTCATTATTGACCAGCATGATAGAAAGTAATTTTGAACTTGTCTTCGCTTGCTGCAATATGATTTCGGCCTTAGCCAAATCGATAACGCCATCATCATTGACAGGGATCCGCTCAGCTTGAGGTGTCGGAACTAAAATAGAATCGTGCTCAATGGCAGAAGTCACATAGCTCCCATACTCTGCGCCGCGAAACACGATATTATTGGCCTCGGTTCCACCGCTGGTAAAAATCACTTGTGCGGGCTTAACGCCCACGAGAGCAGCCACGGCTGCTCGAGCTTCCTCGACATAACGCCTGGCAATCCGACCGAATCTATGCACAGAAGATGGATTGCCATGGCGCTCCATAGCCTCGAGCATAGCGACACGCACGGCGGGCTTCATGGGGGCAGTGGCGTTGTAATCAAGGTAAATCATGTGATCAAAACCAGTGTTTTGCTTTTCTTCATTAATGTTTTAACCAAACCAAGCGGTTTAACTCTCAGCTAAGACTCTGAAATAGCAGTTCTTACTCACGATTTTAGACGTTTTCTAAGCTAACCTTACTTCTCAAACACCTTCCCGCAACTTGTTGAATTAGTTGCTTGAAGATTCCCTACTCCCCTGTGCTAGTATGCCGCTGCGTGTGCTAAAACTTAATATTTCCCTAACATAGCACATTTTTGGGATTTTTGCAGCAGAATAGGTAGATAAAAACATGCCTGAAGTCCTCTTTGCCGGCCCCGCCGGACGTCTTGAAGGTCGATATAGCCCGGGCAAATCCCCAACGGCCCCAATAGCCCTTATTTTGCACCCCCATCCCCAGCATGGCGGGACGATGAATAATAAGGTGGTTTATGGCCTTTATAACTGTTTCGCCGAACGCGATTTTTCGACCCTCCGCTTCAACTTCCGCGGCGTTGGCCGCAGCCAAGGCACTTACGATAGAGGCGAAGGCGAGTTAAGCGATGCGGCTTCCGCTCTTGATTGGTTGCAAAGCATTAACCCTAACGCACGCAGTGTTTGGGTTGCTGGTTTTTCCTTTGGGTCTTGGATTGGCATGCAGCTCTTGATGCGACGTCCTGAAATTGAGTCGTTTATCTCCGTAGCACCGCCCGCCAATATGCTTGACTTCAACTTTCTGGCACCTTGCCCATCTTCAGGCCAGATCATTCATGGCGAAGTTGACGAAGTCGTGCCGGAACCTTTTGTTGCCAAGCTTGTTCATAAGCTTTCACATCAACGCGGCATCAAAATCGATTACCGTATTGTCCCTGGTGCAAGCCACTTTTTCAACGAGCATCTTGATATCGTCATGGACCATGTCGAGGATTATCTTGATCTCGCGCTGCATCAGCGCCCGGTTACGCTGGCCCTCGCGGGTTAGCCAGAGCCGGTTTTACGGTCTGCACCTTTATTTTTTATTTGCGGAGCGGCAGGAATATGCAGCTTACCGCCCGTGGTGGCCCTCGGCACGCCTGTTGTCCCCGGAACACTGAGCGGTAATCCAAGTTTCGAGCGCACCGCCAAATACGCAAAAGCTTCGGCTTCTAACCCGTCGCCACTCCAGCCCAAATCATCCACGGGGCTGACCGGAATATTGGCGAGTTCGCCAATCCAACTCATCAGCGTGTTATTGAGCCTACCGCCACCCGTTATATAAAGATGGCACGGTTTAGCCGGTAAATAGTGCAAACCTTTTGCAATCGCGCGCGCCGAGACCATGGTCAAGGTCGCAGCACCGTCTGCGGCATTGAGCTCTTTGGGCATAAGATTTTTAAATATATCGCGATCGAGAGATTTTGGCGGTTTTTTGCGAAAGAACGCATGTGATAAAAACCGATCGGCAATTTCGGTATGGACTTGCCCTGAAGCCGCCAAAAGGCCGTACTCGTCATAGGTCTGTGTTGCATTTGTTAACATCCAGTCATCGATAAGGGCGTTACCAGGACCTAGGTCAAAGGCGAGAATTTCGTTGTCACTTTCGCCACCAATCCAAGTGATATTGGCAACACCACCAATATTGATGATAGCCGTCGGCTTTGGCAATTTGGCGGCAAGAGCACGGTGATAAAGCGGTACCAAGGGTGCCCCATGTCCACCTAACTCGACATCGGCCGAGCGAAAATCATTGATGACGGTTATACCCGTCAATTGCGCTAGTAAATCGCCGTCACCAATTTGTATAGTTGCTCGTTCACGCGGTTGATGCCAGATTGTCTGTCCATGAAAACCGATCAGATCGATAGATGCAGCCGGCGTGTTTATTTGTTCCAAAAACTGATGAACGATATCGGCATGAAGTTCGGTCAATTCGCGTTCAAAAGCAGCCACAACAAGGTCATGCACGCCCTCTTTGTTGCCAAGGCATTGACGTAGGCGCACACGAAACGAGGGATCATAAGGGGAAGGCATAAATGCCAACGGTCGCACATAGCCCAGCCCGTCTGTTTCCAACAAAGCAGCGTCGATGCCATCGATTGATGTGCCGCTCATCAAGCCTATAGCGCGGAATAACGGGACTTTCATGGGGATCAAAGTATAATTTAGAATACCTCTAAATGTAAATCGCGGAGTGTGGTTAATGACGAAATTAATGTCTGATTTTCTTAATGTGTTAACCACCCGTGGTTACATACACCAGTGTACAGGTCTTAACGCGCTTGACACAGCAGCCGTTAAAAAACCGCTTACAGCCTATATTGGTTTTGACGCTACAGCCGACAGTCTTCACATCGGAAATCTCGTCAGCATAATGCTTTTACGTCACTTGCAACAAACCGGCCATCGACCAATTGTGTTGATGGGTGGTGGTACAACCAAAGTAGGCGACCCCTCAGGTAAAGATGAAACGCGCCAACTTCTTACCGATGAAAAGATTAATGCCAACATCGCAACGATTAAATCGACATTCGGTAATTTTCTAACATTTGGAAACGGGCCGTCGGACGCCGTCATAATGAATAATAATGAATGGCTAGACAACCTCGCCTATATTCCATTTCTGCGCGATATTGGTAAACATTTTACCATTAATCGCATGCTGAGTTTTGATTCAGTGAAAATGCGCCTAGAACGCGAACAACCACTCAGCTTTCTTGAATTCAACTACATGATTTTACAGGCTTACGATTTTATTGAACTCAACAAACGAACGGGTTGCGTTCTGCAAATGGGTGGATCAGATCAATGGGGTAATATCGTAAATGGCGTCGAACTTGGCCGACGCGTGCGCGACGCCGAACTTTATGGGTTAACCACGCCACTCATTACGACATCCTCAGGTGCCAAGATGGGCAAGACAGTTGCTGGTGCCATATGGCTGAAGGCAGAACGTGTTTCACCGTATGATTACTGGCAATTCTGGCGTAATACCGAAGATGCCGATGTGGGCCGCTTTCTAAAACTCTTTACTGACTTACCACTTGATGAAATCGCCAAACTAGAAAAACTTCGTGATGCTGAAATCAACGAAGCTAAGAAAATACTAGCTTTTGAGGCAACAAAACTTTGCCACGGCGAAGTCGCGGCGAAAACAGCGGCCGACACCGCTCATGAAACTTTCGAAGGTGGCGGTAAAGGCGCCGACTTACCCACATTTACGCTTCCGCGCCATCAATCGATGAGTATTATCGATATCGTCGTTGCCTTAGGTTTTAGTTCATCAAAGGGGGAAGCTAAGCGTCTCATTGAACAAGGTGGTCTGCGTCTCAACGATAAACCGGTTAGCTCACAAATGGCGACGATTAAGGCATCCGATCTTGATGCCAGTGGCACGGCTCGCCTCAGTGCCGGTAAAAAACGCCACGCCCTTATTAAAGCGGAATGATTACTTGTTGATATTTGTCTCGGCGGACGGCGCTACAATTGTTTTGGGTGTCTTATCGAAAGAACCGTCAGTCTGATCATCTTGCGGAAAAAAAATATTGCGCAAAAATCCCGGCGTTAAAATGGATACCGGATTTACATTGACATCAGGATTTCCAAGTGTGCCCTTGATTGTGTAAGATACAGCCAATAAACCCCCGCCCAGACCGCCGGTCATCACATCACCGATTAATGGGATGGCTCCTATAACACGATTGACCAGGCTGAACGGCACCAACGTTCCATTCAAATCTGCGGCGGCGGTATTCATGTCAACCTTTCCATTGACATTCATACCCACCGTACTGGCGGCGCGGACATTGTCTAATTCAATTGTGTCGCCCTGCCATTTAAACTTGCCAACCAAATAATTGAAGCTGGCACTGCCACTAAGAAGATCGGCAAAACCAAATGGTGATGTCGCGTTCAGTAGCATAGCCAACACGGGCAAGTCCTTAACCTCGAAACTGCCGACATTGGCGTGACCAGCGATGAGTCGCGGATTATTGGGAACGCTTTCACCCGTTATTTCCAGCTTACCGCCCTTAACCGAGTCCGTGAAACCCATCCCTTTCAGAGCAGCGCCAAAATCATCCGACATGATCGAAAACACACGACGGTTGTCCTTAGGAAGCAAGCTGATATCTAGTTGGTGCTGACCATTAGCAAGACCGTGTAGTGATATCTCGCTCCAGCCTTGCTGATCACGGATGGCATAACCTTCGGCCTCGGCTATAAAGCCATCTTCGCTGGTGTATAATTTATCTAGTTTGATGGTGTATTTTTTAGGACGCGGATCTGCTTTGGCAGGATCATTGCCGCCCTTTAATCCGCTAACATCAAAAGCCAGACCTTGAGCGGCAAAACTTAAATCACCCTGCTCTTCTCGCGACTGAGAAAAATGAAGTGAGGCATTGGTTCGTCCGATTATAACCGGTGTCAAATCGACACTCACTATCTTATGGCTATCTGCCGTCAGAACGGCCTGTCCCTTGATCGACGACTGCGGACCCGTAAGTTCGATAGATTTGATATTGATGTCCTTACCATCAGGCATTTCAGCAGAAAATTTTAGTTCAGCATCGGCATCGGCTGGCTTCTTCCAATTCAACTGATCTATCTGTAAATCGACGGCTCTCATATCCAAATTTCCCGTCAACAGCGTCATAGTTGTCGTCGGTTGGGTAAGCTGAAGGGTGACATTTGTTGTGCCCGTAATTTTGCCCTCAAGATCTAAACCCAAGTCACGCCATTGATCACCCGTAACACCGCCTGTCATTGTCACTTGCCTGAAGGGTTTGCCTTCTGTCTCCTTAAATAGCTCTTGCAGGTTTATCTGTAATGGCACCTTGTTGAGCGCGGCCACTCCTTGCAATGTAAAGCCAGTTTTATCTAGGCCTAGTGTAAGCACACCTTGTGAAATATCGATGCCGTTAACAAGTTTGGATGACGTCAAAGCCGAAAGCTTAGCATCGGCTTTCACAGCTATATCGCTCATCGTAAGAGTTTTCAAAAGTGGAAAACTAAGATTGACGGTACCATCGACAAGACCATCAATGTCGTCTGGCCTTAAACCAACAGCCTTGGCATAGCCAAGAGGCGGTTGATCAATCAAAGCCAAAACGTCATGTACAGAACCCACAATCGCAAGTGGTATTTCAATCTTCTGCTCGTCTTTATCAAGATCACTCATCACAATCGTCGAAGGATTGAGCTTTAAATCTCCAATATTGCCACTGGAAATTTTGATGTTCATTTGGGTAAGATCGAAAGTTGCTTCAGCATTAACACCGTTCACAGCCGACATACCTTCTATATATTTTACCTGAGCACCTTGAGCTATGATTTTACCGCTGCCTTCATTCACGGAAATATTTGTGAGATCCTTCCAACTGAAGGCACCCTTAAGTGAGGCTTCGGCATGCGTAAAAACGCCTTTTGACATATTGGCTGCAATCCATTCGCGTGCATCCGGAATAATCGACTTTGGCCATATCTGTGCGTAGACATCCATCGGCAAATTATTTATTTGCATTGATATATTGAGATCAAGATCGTTGTTGGCTGGAGTGTCTTGTTTCGGAGGCGGTGTCCCCACGATTGACAAACCGAGCGTCGGTCCATCAAAATCAATTAGGCCGTCAGAGAGCTTTAGCTGATTGGAATCACGGTCGTAACTTAACGTCATTGCCAAACTCTTAATCGGGCGAGGGTTATCCCAAAAAGTCGGCACATTCAATTGACCTGCCCCGCCCATCAATTGCAATAAGCCGCCAAGAATATTCATTTTCTGATCGACGATCAGCGAAATCTCGCCAGTTAAAGGCAAATCCATCAACGCCGCAGCCGAAATCTGCGGAATATTGCCAGCCAGAAAAGAAGGGTTTATGTCGCTAAAACGAATGGTAAGGTTGTGGACGGCTGTAGTTCTGTCATAGATGTAGTGCGCCAGAAGAAGTGAGACCTGGTCCTTTTGGGTGACCTCGATTTGAGCTTGCCCAGCCAGCCCATCTTTAGTGCGCGCCAAATCAATAACCGGAATACTTACGGCCCAATCTCTTTCGGTCTTCTCGTCATGAACGGAGAATACCGCTTTCTCTAAAGCTAGTCTGTTCAGGATCGTCGTATGCGTTAAATCGGCAGCTATGGCTACGA
>JABDFY010000004.1:794-1628 GCA_013286365.1 Alphaproteobacteria bacterium | reverse complement strand
CCGGATTGGCAACCGGTGTCGAGGACGTCACATTTCCAGCAGGTAGACCGCCCAAAAGAAAAGTGCCATCGGTCTGACGCACAAGCCAAATTTGCGGATGGTCGATCAAAAGTTCAGTTGGAATAAATCGTCCGATCATAAGACCAAGTGCACTTATTTTCACACTAACTTCGGGAAACTCGGCGATCAGAGCATTATCTTTACCGCGCAAATGCACATCATCACCCTTAAGGGCAATCGACCGTTCAGCATTGTTCCAAGTGATAAGCGTATGAGCAATCTCGGCGTGGGTGCCTGGAAAAGTGAGTTCGACTGCGCTTTCAATATATGGCGTTAAATATGTCGAGCGGATGGGGCTGGCATTCAACCGCCAGACCAGCAGGATGCCGATGACAATAACGATGCCAACAATTGCGGCTATAAACTCAAGCGCAAGGCGCAGAAAGCGAAACATAGTCGTTAAACATAAAGATGAAGCCAGTAAGTGTCATGTGTAGAATTCATGTTTTTCTGATGGCAAAGATATGTCCAGTCTGTCCTTGACTTTATCGGAATAGACGGTTTCTCTTGCGGCTTGTGCCTAGCGGGATGAACGCACTTGCCCGTATATATAGGACCCACCCACGTAAACGTCATGGAGTATATTATGGCACGACCAGCTCGAAAGAAAATAAGTTCTGCTTCCAAAGCCAAAAGCGCAAAAAAAATGGTGCAGAAAGCTAGAAGCGCAGCACGCAAAGCTGTTCCTAAGACAAAAAAGATTAGTGTAAAGGCAGTTAAAAAGATAAGTGCGAAGCCAAGTAAAAAGACAACCGGATTGGCTATTGGCTCGAA
>JABDFY010000004.1:0-784 GCA_013286365.1 Alphaproteobacteria bacterium | reverse complement strand
GGCTCGAAAGCCCCTGACTTTTCAATGCCCGCGACGGATCTTGGTACAACCAGTCTCGCCAATTTGAAAGGCAAACCTTTCGTGCTCTATTTCTACCCCAAAGACGACACATCAGGTTGCACCGCCGAAGCATGCGAGTTCCGCAACAACCTTTCGGCTTTTAATCGGCTAGGAATAACGATCATCGGCGTCTCTAAAGACAGTATGGAAAGCCATGAAAAATTTAAACGCAAATACAGCCTCACCTTCCCGCTTGCATCAGATGAAAACACGAAAGTCTGTGAAGCTTATGGCACATGGATGACTAAAAGTATGTATGGACGTAGCTACATGGGAATCGAACGCACTACTTTTCTCGTCGATGAGAAAGGTATCATTCGCACTATTTGGCGCAAGGTTTCCGTAACCGGTCACATCGAGGAGGTAAAAAAAGCGGCGCAGACCTTGTAAAGGTTCTGATA
Source organism: Alphaproteobacteria bacterium (assembly GCA_013286365.1). Classification (GTDB taxonomy): domain Bacteria; phylum Pseudomonadota; class Alphaproteobacteria; order UBA9219; family UBA9219; genus JABDFY01. The sequence continues at coordinate 323 of JABDFY010000004.1, read as the reverse complement.
AACATATCAGGAAACAGCGTTATGATAGAGAACACAATAACCTCAATATCTATTGGTTATATAGCGCTCTTTAGTTTGTGCATTTTGGCTTTAGGTTTTGCGTCTTTTATTTACTGCTTTGTTACGGCAACTGAATACAAAAAACGACTCCTCGGCGGGCTAGCCCTTTTTTATTCTATATTTCTTGCTAGCTTTACCGTTTATGAAAAAATGAATGGCGAATTTCATTTATTTAGTACAATGGCAGGACACCTGGTGGGAGCAATTCAGGCCATACCATTAAGTATCCAGGCCCAAAACAAAAATCAGACCCCTCTAGGTCC
>JABDFY010000003.1:79970-81371 GCA_013286365.1 Alphaproteobacteria bacterium | reverse complement strand
GTGCGAGTATTTTTCCAGAACTATCGAAGACAATAACTTCAGTTAGATTGCGGAGATAGGCTTGCGTTGAAACAACTTGGGCAAACCTGATGGGGTCTTCTGAAAGAAGTGGCGCTTGGCGGTTAAGATCGTTAGCCATAGCTAAGGCATCGGCTCGTAATACCTGTTTATGCTCTTCAAGATAGGCTTGAGCAACTTCGAGCGATTCGTTCAAAGATGTGCGCACATGCTTGGAAAACCAAGCTTCAACACCAAAATAAAAGAAAATAGCGGCAAACATTGCGACAAGCACAGCCGGTGCCACCGCCAATAAAGTAAACACGCCAACGATACGGACATGAAGCCTTGAGCCAGCTTGATTGCGCCGTCGCCTCATCCAAATAGTAAATACGCGCTGCAAAACAAGCGTGCCGAGCAATAAAAGGAAGACCAGATCAAGCGTCAAAAGGATCGTGACGGTCGTGGGGTCATTGCCAAAAAATGGCGTCTGCGTAAGCGCCGCGTAGGTTGCAATGCCGGAGGCTACGGATAAAACAATGAGAACAATGGCTAGCTTATGGCGCAAACCAACGCGTGCACCCCATATTGATAAGTTGCGAAATAGTTCTGCCATTTTCTAAACGCCGTTACGTTTATTTTGACGCCCAGCATTTAATCCAAGTTCGCGGATTTTTTTGCGAAGCGTGTTGCGGTTAAGACCGAGAAGCTCAGCCGTACGCAACTGATTACCGCGGCATTCCGCAAGGGCTATGGCGAGTAAGGGACGTTCAATTTCCTGTATAACACGGTCATAAAGCCCCGATGAAGGCAGCCCCTGCTCATGCGCATTAAAGTAATCGCGCAGATGTCTTTCGACTGTCATTGCCAAGCCTTGATCGTGCAGCTGTTTGCTCATCTAAGCCCTCTGCTCCAGCAACGGGTGAAAAAATCCATCAATCAGCTTCCTGACGGCAACAACATCATCGACAGAATTCACGGCAGCGCGAAATTCAGATGATTGCGGTAAACCTTTGCTATACCAACCGATATGTTTACGCGCAATTTTAAGACCTGTTCTGATGCCATAATGGCTAAGCATACTTTCAAGGTGTTCAATGATGATATCGAGCTGTTCACGCAGTGAAGGTGGCGACGATATGATACCTGTACGCAAATAATCGATAACTTGGCGAATAAACCAAGGACGCCCATAGGCGCCACGGCCGATCATAACGCCATCGGCCCCCGACTGATCAAGGGCACGTGTAACATCTTCAAACTCAACTATATCGCCATTAGCAATCACGGGAATGGAGACGGCGTCTTTAACGCGTCGAATAAACGCCCAATCTGCGTGGCCTTCATAAAACTGACAACGCGTGCGTCCGTGGACGGTTACCATTTTGATACCGCAAGCTTCGG